>JBCDBH010000006.1:0-38638 GCA_039184055.1 Acidobacteriota bacterium | reverse complement strand
CTCGGCACCACCGGCGCCAAAAGCTGGCAGCTTGCAGTCATCCGTCTACGTCTTCACACCTTTGCGCACTCGCCGGTCAGGCCGACCGCGATCGTGATGGCGCCATCACCAGCAGCGAGCTCGAGAGTCACCTCGATCAGACCGTCCGCGACCTCACTGACGGTACCCAGACTCCAACGATGGCCAAAGGTGGTCTACCCGATTTGGTGGTGGTGCCTGACCTGCAATAGCCACCAAACGCCCTCTTTCCAGTGATAGAATCCAATTAGAGAGATTATTCTCCCTATTATCGTACTCGACCAATGCTCTTGCAGCCTGCCAACATCCGCACGCCAGGCAAATCAGCAATCGCAGAAGCGATGTCGACACGGAGAACGATGATGCACGAGCACGAGCTCACACTGGTAATCGCAGGTGACGTCGAGGGCGAGAGCACCATCGACGCGCTTTTCGAAGTCGGCTGCGATGATGCGACGTTTGGCACGATCGATGGCGTCGGCTATGGCGAGTTCATCAGGACGGCATCCACGTTTCTCGATGCCGTCAATTCGGCGACTCGACAGATCGAATCGGTTGCTGGCTTGAAAGTCGCTCGCGTCGAACCATCTCTGGTTGAGTCTTGATCGAGCGCCGAGCTCGGACGAGGTCGAGCCGAGATGAACATCCGCACGCCTCCACCCAACGCAGTCAGGTCGAGATGAACATCCGCACGTCGCACCTCAACGCGGTCGAGCCAGGGTGAACTTCTACACGTCGCCACCCGACACGGTCACGGCAAGATGAACATCCGTACGCAGCCATCCAACACAGTCGCATCGAGATGAGCATCTGTACGTCGCGATACGACGACGTCAGATGCTAGTAGGCCATCGTGTATTCCAAGATGACGGCGTCGTGGCGCGATTTCCAGTTTTTTACCGAGATCCGACGACGTCGCGGGGCGACAAAAATTTGTTTGAGACGATACGACGGCGTCGGACGGCGATGAAAAGTTGCACGAGCCGCCACGACGGAGTGTGATGGGATCACGAATCGTGCATTTTACGATCTACGGGATCATTATCGCACTATACACGATTCTTGCGCCGATTCAGCCCGTTGATGCTCTAATCCCATCACCCGACGACACGTAGCTGAGGCCGCCTCATCGCACTGAACATACCGGGTTCGTAGGCGGTGATGGTGCCGGTGAAGGCGGAGGCGGCGACGGTGAGGGGCGAGGCGAGGTAGAGCTTGCCGGGGCCGGAACGGCCTTTGTAGTTGCGGTTGATGGCCGAGACGGTGACTTGTTCGGAGGTCTCGGAAACACCTGGCCCACAGCCGATGCAGGCGCCGCAGCCGGGTTTGATCATGGTGATGCCGGCGCGTTCGAAGGTGTCGAGGTAGCCCTGTTCGCGCGCGTGGCGTTCGACGGTTTCGCTACCGAATTGGATGAGGAAGGAAACGCCAGTCGCGACCCGGAGGTTGTTGGCGACAGCTTCGGCGACGACGCGGTGGTAGAAGCCCAGATCATCGATCTTGCCAGCGGTGCAGCTGCCGCCGTAGGCGATGTCGATGGCGACGTCGCCGATGTCGGTGATCAGTGCGCCGTTGGTGGGATCGGAGGGAATGCCGCGATCGGGATCGCCGGGGTCGGCCACCATGGGTCGGATGGTCGCGAGGTCGATGGTGTGCTCGCCACCGCTGTAGAAGGCGCCCGGATCGGGTTCGACGGCACCCGCGCGCAGAGCGGCGAGGTCGGCGTCGGGACGATATTTGGCGAGCCAGTCGAAGGTCTTTTGATCGGCGGCGACGACGGCGCCACGGGCCGAGCATTCGGTGGCCATGTTGGCGAGGGTGGCGCGCTCGTCCATCGACAGGGCGCCGATCCCCGGGCCGGTGAATTCCATGACGCGATTCAGCGTCTTCTGCTCCCGCGCGTAGTGCAGCAGGATGTAGAGCATGACGTCTTTGGCGGTGACGTTGTCGGCCAGCTCCCCCACCAGATGAAAGCGAATCGCCTCGGGGACTTCGACGA
Source organism: Acidobacteriota bacterium (assembly GCA_039184055.1). Lineage (GTDB taxonomy): Bacteria > Acidobacteriota > Thermoanaerobaculia > Multivoradales > J023 > JBCDBH01. The sequence continues at coordinate 36,621 of JBCDBH010000006.1, read as the reverse complement.
AGGTGAAGCCGTTGTAGATCAGATTGGCGTATTCGGTGGCGCCGACACCCCAGGCGAGCGCGTTGTTGGCGCCGCCCATACAGGTATGGCTGTCGGTGGCCTGGATGAAGTCACCCGGACTGACCATGTGCTCACGCGCCACTTCGTGACAAATCCCGGGAGAGACACCGTCCCGCACCAGGAAATCCTGCACCCCGGAGTGCGACTGGAAGTCGCGCTGCAGCGCGCGCATGGTGGCGATCTGCTCGAGAAAAGGCTGGAAGCGTTGGACCTGGTCGGCGTAAACGAGGTGATCCTCGAAGGCGCCGAAACGGTCGGCGTGCTTGATCTCGTAGGACTCGCCGTATTCCTGCTCGAGAAAGTAGTGCACCTGCGCCGAGGTGAAGTCGTGCGAGTAGCCACCGTCGACTTCCACCAGCACGGCGTCGTGGGGCTCGACATAGCGTGGGCCATCGCCGAGCAGATGCCGCGAGAGCAGACGCTCGGTCATATTCATCGGTCGTTCGTCGGTACCGTGGGACGGCACCTCGACCTCACCGGCGGCGAGCGCTTTGGCGAACGGAAAAAGCCCACCCGCCTGGACGATCAACTGGGTGACCGGGTCGTAGTCGCGGTAGAAGGTTTCGAGCCCTACGCCCTCGCCCGCCATCAGCCGTTCGAGCACGGCGTGGTCGGTCATCAACACACCCTGGTTGATGTTGTTGCGCGCGTGAATGGGCGCGAAGGAGGCCGCGACGGCAATGCAGATCCCCGACCATTTTTCGGCCTGAACGGCGGTTTCACGTGAGCTGCCGGTGCCCTTGCGATACCCCGAGACGATGATCTCGAAGCCACCGTTGATCAACGCGTCACGCGGCATCAGACGCTCGCCATCGACGATCAGCCCGGCGTAGGCCTCGCGGGCGATGTCTTCGGGGCGGTGTTGAAAACACACCCACGCCGGGGTCATGACGTCGGTGTTGATGTCGTCGAGAAGGTCGTCGACGGTCAGATCGTCCATAGTGAGATCGAGCTCACCGGCAAGTTGGCGACGGATCAGATCGGGATCTTTGGTCAGAAACAATACGCGCTTGCCAGGGGTGAGCTTGACGATCTCAGGTGGCCGCATCGAGGCCCTCCATGAAGCTGGGTAGTCTAGAAGCCTGTCGCGTATTGAAGCGCCAGGCGTCTGGCGGGCGGCGCGAGGCCTACGCGGCGTTGCTTCCTTGGCCCATACCGGTGGGTATGGGCCTGCATAAGCGCCTTGCGGAGCCTCTCGCGGCGCTCCGCCAGCCACCTACCGTCAATGTGCGACAGGCTTTTGGGGGAATGCCGTCACCCCGTGAAGACGAGGTGAAGCACCACTTTATCAGCTCCCGACGGCGGCGACGCCTACCCCGAACCGCCCGTCTCGGCACCCCAGGTTCCGGCCTGCTCGGGGTCACCGACAAAGGTCACGCCGTAGACGAACTCGCGCTTGTGATCCTGACTGAAAAAGGAGAATCGCGAGATGGCGATCTGATACTCCATCGGCGGCACCGGCAACCCACCCGGCGCGGCGACGGTGAGACTCCCGTCGAGCGACGCCGTGGTCGCGTCATAGGTCAGAGTCAGCGACTCACCGACGATCTGGTTGAAGGCGTTTTCGATCTTCGCGTTGGTGCCGTCATTCGACAAGGTGACCCGCGAGAAGAAGCCGAATTGCACGCCACCGGCCGCGAACACTTCGTAAAGACCGTCGAATTTGCTCGGCGAGCCCGGCGCGACGGACATGCCGCGCCCGGTACCCTGCTCATCGAGTCGCGCCACCCAACTCCCGAGCGGTGGCCACTGCTGGACCGCGTCGACGCTGCGCACCACCAGGGCATAGAGAGCGTAGAAGTTGTTGGTCGTGTCGACATAGCGCGAGATCGACATCGCCGCCATGCCGGCGGGAAGACCGGCGCTGGCGACCAGCGAGTCGTTGGTCGGCTCGTACTCGAAGGTACCCTCGAACTGGGTCGATCCCACGCCGATGGTTACGGTCGCCGTCGATAGATCGAGACCCGGAGCAATGGTGACCTCGACTCCTGGTCCGAATGACGTGTTGGTATTGCCACAGACGATCCACGAGCCATAGAAATTAGATTGCGCCATGGGCGTGATCTCCTCGATCGATGCGCCGGCCAGCCGGCGCGGTGGATGTGGAAGCGGACATGGAAGTGGTGGTATCGCCCCAGTCACCGATCAAGACGAAGCCAGCCCAATTGCGTGGATCGCGCCAGCGACGCTCGGTGGCCATCGACACTTGAGCCTGACGGAGCGCCTCGGCCGGTCGCCGGCCGTCGTCGATCAGCGCGCGGTAGAAACGGGTCATGAGCTCGGCGGTGGCACGGTCCGAAACCGCCCACAGACTCGCCAGCACGCGACTCGCGCCAGCGTGGACAAAACCTCGGCTGAGACCGATCCAGCCTTCGCCCCGCACCTCTTTGCCCAACGCGGTACGACACGCCGAAAGCACCACCAGATCGGAGCGCAGCTGAAGATCGTAGACGTCACGCAAACGCAACACGGCGTCGCGTGGCTGGCCGGCGGCGTCGAAGCGAGACAGCACCAGCCCCGACAAGGCGGGGTATCGCGCATCGATGATGCCGTGAGCGGCGACGTGCAGAATCCGATAATCGGCGAGACGCTGGTCGGTGATCAGCTCACGCGCGGCGTCGAAACCGAGCGCCACCAGCCGATGCTCCACCGGCACCAGATCCGCCAACGCCTCGGCTTCTCGACGGCTGGCGACGAGACGCGGCAGTGCATCGAGGCCACGCAGACTGTCGGCGGGTGGCTCGGCGGGCTCGATCCCGGAAAGACGTGGATCGTCGATCGCGAACACCGGGTCGGCGAGCACCGCCGCCTCGTAGGGAGCGGGCGCGCGTCGCGTCCGTCGGTCGCGCTCGGCGGCGAGCACCGACATCGACGGCACGGTGGCGATCTCCCAGCGCTCGGCGGCGAACGTCCCACCATCGCCCGGCACCGGCAACGCCGCGAAGGGCACGTAGTGCAATGCACCGTCGGCCACCACCACCACGCGTCGGACCCCGTCGACCGCCAACACCGGGGTCAGGAGGTGACCGGCGAGCGTGGTGATCGCCGTCTGATCGGTGTCCGAGCTCGCCAAGCCGCGATGGGTCTCGATCGCCAGGCGCTCGAGCTCGGCCCGCGACGGCAGGGAGAAGACGTCGATCCGCTCGTGACTCACCCGGAAAAGCACGCTCTCGGGTGAGCCGAGGCTCATCGCGAGGAGGACCGTCTCAGCATCGAGCAGGGCCTGCATCTCGACCGCGCTCAAGACCTCGGCGCTCAGACCCCGGTCGGGGTGACGACGCCGAATCTCGGCCTCGACCTGTTCGAGCTCGGTGAGCGCCACCAGCGCTTCGGCTTCGTGGGTGGTGCCACCATCCCGACGACCGATGTCGACATGGAGTCGACGACGCGCGTCACGCAGCCGTTCGGCGAGCGCGGGATCGAGATCGCCAGCGAGCAGATCGACCCCCGAAGCTTGGATGAACGCCAGCCAGCCCCGAGCACGCGCCGCCTCGCTGGTTTCGAGCGCAGCCACCACGTCACCGCGCGCCAAGAGGAGCTCGATCCGCTGCTCGACGGCTTGGGCGAGCGCGGTCTCGCGCATGACCCGGAGATCGGCGTCGCCGATCGCGGCAGCCACCGAATATTCGAGCGCCAAGGCTCGATCGAGCAGGGTCAAGGCGGTGTCCGGGTCGGCGGTGAGCGCGGCGCGTTCGACCAGCGCGGCGGCTTCCCCGTGGCGTTGACCGAGATGTTGAAAGAGCCCCTCGGCGACCTCGAAGCTGGCGCGGGCCGCCGAATCGTCGTCGAGCGCCGCCAAGACGCGCCCACGCTCGAAGACCGCACGCGCCTGAAGCATGTGATTCTTGCTGCTCTCACCGTGGCGAATCGCCACGTCGAGCAACGTCAACGCCCGCCGTGGCGCACCCATGCGATACGCGGCACGCGCCAGTTGCACCGACACCTTGGCCTCGCCCAAAACATCATCGGTCGCCTGTTCGATCGCCAAGGCTTCGCGCAGCGCCACTTCGGCGCCTTCTGGATCACCGAGCTCGAGCTGCAGGGTGCCGGCGAGCGTGAGCGCCGAGGCTTCGCCGACGCGATCGTCGAGCTGACGGCGTAGATCGAGGGCGCGTTCGACCAAGACCACGGCACGCTCGGGATCGCCGAGAAGCCGATAGACATCCGCCAGGTTGTGCAACACCCGAGCTTGCCAATCCCGCGCGCCGACCCGCTCGAAGACCTCGAGCGCGTCGAGATAGTGCTCACGCGCCAGCTCCCATTCCCCCACCTGGCTGTGCAGCGCGCCGAGATTGTTGAGCGTCTCGGCCTCGCGTTTGCTCCAGCCGCCGGCGCGCTGCAACACGAGCGCGCGCTGATAGGTGACAAGCGCGTCCTCGACCCGCCCCACCATCACCTGGGCGCGACCGACGTTGGTCAGCGCGGTGGCCTCGGTTTCGGTGTCGCCAGCGGTGCGAATACCGTCGATGGCGTCGTCGTAGCAGGCGATGCCAGCGGGCAAATCGCCGGCGAAGAAATGGGTGAGGCAGAGATTGTTGAGGGTCGCGGCGCGACGAAACCACAGCCCTTCGGCTTCTTGGATCGTCAACGCTTCGCGGTGCGCCTCGCGTGCCTCGGTCTGCCTCCCGGCGGCGCCTTCGAGCAAGCCGATCTCGGTCCAGGTATCGGCGATTCGCGGCCGATCGTCGAGCGCTTGCCATAGCGGCAGCACCTGACGCGCGGTGGCGAGCGCCTCGGTGCCCTCACCGAGCAAACGCCGAATCACCCCGGAAGCGTAGAGGCCTTGGGTAGCGAGCCCGGTTTCACCACAGGCTCGCCACGCCGCCACGCTCGCGTCGTAACGCGCCACGGCGATCCGTCGTCCAGCGGCGTGCCCGGCGCCGTAGCCACGTCCGGCTTCGGTAGTCAGCCGGGCCGCGTCGCGTCGACAGGGCTCGATGACGGGTATCGCCACGATGCGATACATCGGCGCCGGTCCGGCGACACCGAGCGCCTCGACGGCGATCTGGCCACGCCAGCCCACCGGGAGATACACGATCTCTTTGCCGTCGCGATCGAACGGTCCATCGATTCGCCATTCGGTGTCTATTTCGACATCGTCCGCCACGACCTGGAGAGCGATGTCGATGCCGCGCTGTTCGACCTCGACGATCACCCCCAGCGCATCGTCCTCGAGATCAGGGATCGCGAGCGCGAACCCATGTTGCTCTCCGACCGCGAGCTCGCCTTCCTGGCTCTCACCGACCACGAGCCGGGTCATTGGCTCCGAGGCCACACCGGGCGTGGCGAGCAGCCAGAGCGCGGCGAGTATCGCCAAGAATCGAGACATCACGGGTCGATGACGAAGAGAAAGGGGCCGAGCTCGGTCGTGCCCTCGGTCACGCTCAAGACATAGTCGCCCGGTGGCAGGCTGTCGGCGCGCGCCATGACTTGGACCACGCCCCACGGATTGGGTTCGATGGCGTTTTGGCTCCATACCTGCTCGCCCGAACCCCGGCTCAGCACCACATCGACCCGCTGCACCGCATCATCGACCTCGACCGCGAGGGTCAGCCAGTCGTTGTCGACACGTATGCGTTGGGTCGCGGCCGCGTCACGCATGACGTCGAGCACGACGGTCGGCGGGCTGGCAAGATCGGTAGCCAAGGCCTCGTTCAAACGACGGTTTTCGGTAAAGAGAAGAAGCGCTGGAAGCAAGGCGACGAGCAAAAGCGCCGACGCCGCCAGCCCGGCGCGCCGCCAGATCCACGCCAGCCCGGCGATCATGCCGACGCGACCGATCTCCTCACCGGCAACCCGCTTGAGCCCCTGGTGCAGGTCACGCGCCGCGTCGATCTGGTCGAGCATCTCCGGGTGCATCGCGGCATAGGCCTCGAAACGTCGTGCTTGCGGGTCGGAAAGCTGGTCGAGCACATAGCGCTCGATCCACTGCTCGGTCTCGATCGTCTCGGCATCGAGATCGGCCTCGACGAGATCGATCTCGCCCAGCTCGAGACTGGCGAGATCCAGTGCATCATCGTTATGACGGTCGTCGGTCATCATGCTTTCCTCTCACGGCTCCTCGCGCCGGCGTTCACGGTTCCCCAACCCTTCCAGTGCGACCACCTCACGACTTATCCCACCGCTTGCTCGTAGAGCTCGCGATAACGCTGACGAGCCCGATAGAGCACCCGATTGAAATGCAGCGCCGACAAACCGAGCGACGCGCAAATCGACTCCTTGTCTTCCTCGGCGATATAAAAACGAAACAGCAGCTGACGGTCGCGATCGTTACGCAGCTCACCGAGCAAGCGACGCACCAACACGGCCTTTTCATCACCCATCATCTGCTGCAGCTGATCGGCTGGAGCAACCGCGGTATCGGCCACCACCTCGCTGTCCTCGTCGGTGCGACGCCGGCTCCGGAGACGAAACAAGGCGATGGCGAGATTGCGTGCGATCGCCACCATGAACGCCGGTAGCTTTTCGGGTTGGCGGAGCTCGCCGGCACGGAGCTTTTCGATGGCGCGACGAAAGGTCTCCTGGAAGAGATCGTCGGCCTCCGGGCGTCCACGCATCATCTGCGCGAGAACCATCCGCACGGCGCGGCCATGACGCTCGACGAGCTCGCTCTCGGCGGCGGCATCCCCAGCGCGAATACGCTCCACCAGGATTCGGTGCTCCGCTCCTTCTGGTAGCGGTTTCTCTTCTGTTCGGATCACCCACGGATGATAACCGAGGCCCTTGCCCAGACTCGACCGGGACGGTACTGGTCTTCCTCTCTTCAGGGCGCTATTTCTGGTAGCCTGGCTTGGTCCCGACAGCACCACGTTTTCCCATTCTGTATTCGAGGTGTGCCTTGTCTGCTGCCGCTGGGCTGAAATCGACTCCGAGGAGCTTGCGCCGATGATCCGCCAGGTGTTCCGTACCGTTCTCGTTCTCGTCTTCGTTTCGGCTTTTTCGAGCGCCGCTCTGGCTCAACCGACATTCAGCAAATCCTTCGCCCCGTCCACGATGGGCCCGGGCAGCACCTCCAGCCTGGTGTTCTTGATCAACAACGACGGCGGCGGCCCGGTGTCGGATCTCGCCTTCACCGACAATCTCCCGGCGGGCGTGACCATCGCCGACGGCTTTGCGACCACCGATTGTGGCGGTTCACCGGAACCGACTCTGGTCGCGGTCCCGGGCACCGCGATCATCACGTTTTCGGACGGACGGCTCGCCGGCAATCAGGTCTGCAGAGTGTTTGTTCCGGTCACGGCGCCAACGGCCGGCACGTATATGAATGTCTCGGGTGACCTCACCTCGAGCGCCGGCAACAGCGGTTCGGCGAGCGCCGATCTCACCGTGAACAACGCGAGACTCGGGGTCATCAAGACCTTCGTCCCGGACAGCATCCCGGTCGACGGCATCTCACGTTTGACCCTCGATATCGACGGTTCGTTGATCGGCGGAAACACCTTCAACATCGCGGTGACCGATGACTTGCCCGACGGCCTCGAAATCGCTTTCCCGGCCAATCTCGTCACCGATTGCGTCGGCACCATCAACGCGACGGCGGGCACCAGCCAGATTCAGCACTTCCAGGGGTTCCTCACCGCCAACCAATCCTGCTCGATCGCGGTCGACGTCGTCGCCACGGGAGACGTCATCGGGACCCTGGAAAACCGTACGACCGATCTATCCTCTTCAGCTGGTTCGAACGGTTTCGCCATCGACACGATCGACGTGTTCTTTCCCTTCCTACGCAAGAAATTCAGCAATCCGATCGGTGCCGGTGGCACCGGGACGCTCGAATTCACCATCCAGAATCTCGACCGTAACAACAGCGCCACCAACATCAACTTCACCGACGACCTCGACGCCACCCTCACCGGTCTGATCGCCACCTCGGTGCCGCTGGTCGACCCCTGTGGCGCCGGCTCGATGCTCAGCGGTGCGTCCCTGCTCGCCTTGACCGGTGGCAACCTGCCGCCGGGTGGCAGCTGCACCTTCTCGGTCGACGTCTCGGTCCCGATGGGCGCCACGCCGGGTACCTACCCCAACACCACCAACAGCCCGGAAGCCACCATCGGTGGCAGCATCGAGACCTTCGATCCGGCGACCAACGTTCTGGTGGTGCAAAACGCCCCGACGCTCACCAAGACCTTTCTCGATACGGTCATCACGGGTGGCGACACGGTCGACGTCGAATTCACCATTCAGAACACCGATCCGGCCAACGGCATCACCGACATCGCCTTTACCGACAATCTGGGGCTATTCTTGAGCGGTGTGACGGTTTCCGCGCTCCCAGCCCCCAATTTCTGTGGCAGCGGCTCGATCGCGTTCACGTTCTTCGACAACGGCAACCTCACGTTGCAGATCCAAGGCGCCAACCTCGGGGCGGGCGCCTCGTGTACCTTCCAGGTCACCCTGCAAACCCAGGTCGGCACGCCGACCGGCACCTACACCAACACCACCAGCGCCATCTCCGGAACGATCAGTGGCGGCACGGTGAATGGAGCGACGGCGACCGACGACCTGAGCGTGGTCGGTGCTCCGGCGTTCGCGAAGGTCTTCGACCCGACGACCGTCGCCCCGGGTGGCACGGCGAACCTCGAGTTCACGATCACCAACTCGATCGAGGCACCGGGCGCGGCGACCAATATCGGTTTCACCGACAACCTCGGCGCCGTGCTCACCGGTCTGGCATCGACCAGCGGCACGCTCAACGACATCTGTGGCGTCGGATCGTCGATCAGCGGCACCAACGTGCTCACCTTCACGGGTGGCACGCTCGGCGTGGGCGAAAGCTGTACATTCAGCGTCACCGTCCAGGTCCCCGTCGCCACGACTCCGGGCACCTACACCAACACCGCGGGCCCCTTGAGCGCGATGGTGCTGGGTGAGACGGTCACGGGTAGCTCACCGACCGCCGACATCCTGGTGACCGATTTCGCGTTCACCAAGCAGTTCATTCCGAGCAGCACGGTGGCTGGTCAGACCGTCGCGCTCGAGTTCACGCTGACCAACAACAGCGCCACCGAAAGCGCCACGAACATCCTCTTTACCGACACCCTTAGCACGACACTCTCTGGCTTGGTCTCGAGCAGCGGCACGCTCAACGACGTCTGTGGCCCCGGCTCGTCGATCTCCGGAACCAACTTCTTGATTTTCGTCAATGGTTCGCTCGGCCCCACCGAGTCGTGCACCTTTGCGGTCAACGTCGACGTACCCGCTGGCGCGGCGGTGGGTCTCTACCCGAACACCACGTCGAATCTGAGCGCGACCATCGGTGGCTCGTCGGTGGCGCTCCCGCCCGCGACCGCTCCGCTCGAAATCATTGACCCGCTGTCGTTCACCAAGAGCTTTACTGACGATCCGGTGGAGCCCGGTGCCTCGGTGACCCTCGAGTTCGTCATCACCAATAGCGGTAACACGCCGCTCACCGCGATCACCTTTACCGACGATCTCGACGCCGCGCTCACCGGCCTGGTGTCGACCAGCGGCACGGTGAACGACGTGTGTGGACTCGGCTCGTCGATCTCCGGCACGAACCTGCTCACCCTCACCGGTGGCAATCTGGCAGCGATGAGCTCGTGTACCTTCCAGGTCACCCTGCTAGTCCCAGGTTCGGCCGCGCTCGGCGCGGTGGCCACCAATACGACCAGCGTGATCTCGGGTGACGCCTCGGGTGTCGCGGTCAGCGGTCTCCCGGCCACCGACGAGCTCGAAATCAACTTCGTCCGGCTCACCAAGAGCTTCTCCGGACCGAGCACCCCGAGTGGTCAGGTCATGCTGAGCTTTACGCTCGAAAACCTCTCCACCACCACGACCGCGTCGGCTCTCGCGTTCAACGACGATCTGAGCGCGGTGATCGCCGGCTTGGTGTCGAGCAGCGGAACGCAATCCAATGTCTGTGGCGTCGGCTCGCAGATCACCGGCACCTCCTTGCTCGCCTTCACCAATGGCACGCTCGATCCGTCGAGCTCCTGTACCTTCGACGTCACCCTCGACGTCCCGGTGAGCGCGGTGGCGGGTACCTTCCCGAACACCACCAGCACGGTGACCTCGTCGGGTCTCGAAATCGCCGGCGCGGCGACCGCCGATCTCACCATCGAGCCGCCTCCGACCTTCGCCAAGCTCTTCAATCCCGACGCCATCGGCGCCGGTCTGCCGTCGGTGCTCACCTTCACGATCGACAATAGCGCCAGCACCCTGGCGGCGAGCAGCCTCGACTTCACCGACAACCTGCCGGCCGGTGTCGTGGTCGCGATGCCGCCGAACGCCTCGACCGATTGCAGCGGTGGCACGATCACCGCCGTGGCGGGCATGGGAACGATCAGCTATACCGGCGGCTCGGTCGCCGCGGGCTCGACCTGTATCGTCCAGGTGACGGTGACCACCACCATGGCGGGCACCTTCGACAACACCTCGGGTGATCTCACCTCGTCGTCGGGCAATAGCGGCACCGCCAGCGACACCTTGGTCGCCGTGCCGCAGCCGAGCTTCGCCAAGGCTTTCGGCACCGATCCGGTCATCACCGGCGATACGGTGACGCTGACCTTCACGATCGACAACACCGCGAGCATCTTGGCGGCGACCTCGCTCACTTTCGTCGACAACTTGCCGACCGGGCTGGTGGTCGCCACGCCGGCCAATACGGTCAACAATTGCGGTGGCACGCTCACCGCCACCTCAGGTAGCTCGGCGATCACCCTCAGTGGTGGCACCGTGGCAGCGACCTCGAGCTGCACGATCAGCGTCGACGTCCTGGCCAATGGCGCCGCCACGGGTCTGCTCACCAACATGACCATGGATCTGACCTCGTCGCTCGGCAACAGCGGCATGGCCACCGACACGATCACGGTGAACCCACCGCCGGTGTTCGCGAAGAGCTTCGCGACCGACCCGATCATCATCGGTGGCGTCTCGACGCTGACCTTCGATATCGACAACACCGCGAGCACGGTCAACGCGACGGCACTCGCCTTCACCGACAACCTGCCCACGGGTTTGATCGTCGCGACCCCGGCCAACACTGCCAACACCTGTGGCGGCACCCTGACCGCGACCGACGGCTCGGGAGTCATCACCCTGACGGGCGGCACGGCGACCGCCGGTGCCAGCTGCTCGATCAGCGTCGATATCGAAGCCGATGGCAACGCCACCGGCACGCTCGACAACATCTCGGGCGCGCTGACCTCGAACCTCGGCAACAGCGGTATGGCCACCGACAACATCACGGTCAACGCGCCGCCGACCTTCACCAAGGCCTTCGGCACCGATCCGACCATCTTCGGCGCCGTGATCAGCCTCGGCTTCACGATCGACAACAGCACCAGCACGGTCGACGCCACGGCTCTCGACTTCACCGATCCCCTGCCCACCGGGCTGGTGGTGGCGACGCCGGCGAACGCGGTCAACACCTGTACCGGTGGCACCCTGACCGCGACCGATGGCAGCGGCACGATCAGCTACACCGGCGGTACGGTCAGCGCGAGCGCGAGCTGCACGATCACCGTCGACATCCTGGTCGACGGCACGATGTCGGGTCTGCTCACCAACACGACGACCGATCTGACCTCGTCGCTCGGCAGCAGCAGCATGGCCACCGACGACGTGACGGTCAATCCGCCGCCTGGCTTCACCAAGGCGTTCGGAGCCGATCCGATCATCGTCGGCGGGATCTCGACGCTGACCTTCACCCTCGACAACGCGTCGAGCACGGTCGACGCCACGGCGGTCGTCTTCACCGACAATCTGCCGATGGGTATCGAGGTCGCCGTGGTCCCGAACGCCACCAACACCTGTACCGGTGGCACCTTGACGGCGACCTCCGGAAGCAACTCGATCAGCTACACCGGTGGCACGATCGACGCGGGCACGACCTGTACGATCAGCGTCGACACGGTGGGTAACGGTAGCGCCTTCGGTCTGCTCACCAATACCTCGGATGATCTGACCTCGTCGCTCGGCAACAGCGGCATGGCCAGCGACACCATCGTGGTCAACCCGCCGCCGACCTTCACCAAGGCCTTCGGTACCGATCCGGTCACCATCGGCACGACGTCGACCCTGACCTTCACCATCGACAACACCGCGAGTACGATCAGCGCTTCGGGGATCGGCTTCATCGACAACTTGCCGACCGGCCTGGTGGTCGCGACGCCACCCAACAGCTCGAACACCTGTGGCGGCACCCTCACCGCGGTCGCGGGCGCGAGCTCGATCGACCTCACCGCGGGCACTTTGGCCACCGGAGCGACCTGTACGATCACCGTGGACGTGTTGGCCGATGGCGCCGCCACCGGCGTGCTCACCAACACCACCACCGACCTGAACTCGACTCTCGGCACCAGCGCACCGGCGGTCGCCACGGTGACCACCGAGTTCCTCCCGCTCACTCTCGCCAAGCTCTTCACCGAAGACGTCATCCAGACCGGCGAGACGAGCACGGTGACCTTGACCATCGACAATCCGAATATCGTCGCGGTCGGCACGCTCGCCATCACCGACACCCTGCCCACCGATGTCGTGGTCGCCACGCCGGCCAACGCCGGTACGACCTGTACCGGTGGCACGGTCACCGCGACCGCGGGCAGCGGCACGGCGAGCTACACCGGCGGCACGGTCGCGGCTTCGTCGAGCTGTACCGTCACCTTCGACGTCACCAGCACGGTGGCCGGGACCTACACCAACACCACCGGGGATCTGACCTCCGACGCCGGCACCACGAGCGGCGCGAGTGACGACCTCACCGTGATCGAGCCGATCGTCACCACCAAGGCCTTCCTCTCGGATCCGGTAGTCCAGGGCGGCATCGTCGAGCTGCAATTCACCATCGACAACACCTCGACCACCACCCTGACCGACATCGCCTTCACCGACGATCTCGACGCGGTGGTGACGGGTCTGGTCGCGGTGAGCGGGGCGCAGAACAATGTCTGTGGCGCCGGTTCGTTGCTCGACGGCACGACGGTGTTGAGCCTCACCGGTGGCACTCTGGCGCCGATGACCTCGTGTACCTTCACCGCGATCCTCGAGGTACCGGCCGACGCGCCGCTCGGGACCTACGACAATCAGACCAGCGCGGTCACCTACGACGCCAACGGTGTGATGCTCACCGGCCCGGCCACCCCGGTGGCCAGCTTCACCGTCGTCTTCCTCGACTTCGCCAAGGTCTTCGACGTCGACTTCGCGGTCGCCGGCGAGATCATCGGTCTGACCTTCATGATCGACAATCCCGACCCGATCAACTCGGTCGAAGGCATCGCGTTCGACGACAACCTCGACGCGGTGATTCCGGGCATGGTCGCGGTGGGTCTGCCCGAAGCGGACGTCTGCGGACTCGGCTCACAGGTCGACGGCACCTCGGTGATCAGCCTCACCGGTGGCACCTTGGCCGGTGGCGCGTCGTGTACCTTCACCGTCCTGGTGCAGATCCCACCGGATGCCCCGACCGCGACCCAGTTCACCAACCTCACCGATCCGCTGAGTGCCGTGGTCAACAGCAACGCGATCAGCGGTGACGGGATTACCGTGGCCGAAGCGAGCATCGCGATCGCCGCCAATCCGCTCGAGATTCCGACCCTCGGTGAGTGGGGCCTGATCGTGTTGGCGGCGCTCCTCGGACTGGTCGCGGTCCGCCGGATGCGGATGAGCTGATCGATCCATGGATCCGGGAGACGGTCCACGGACCGTCTCCCCTTCCCTTGCCGCACGGATGCCGATACCACTTGACGTCCTCATCGTCGAGGACAACGACCTCAACCGCGAGCTGCTGCTCCGTCAGCTCTCATTGCTCGGCTATCAAGCCGAGGCCGTACCGTCCGGTCAGTATGGCGTCGACCGCTTCACCGCCAGTCACTACGCCATCGTCCTGCTCGACATCATGATGCCCGGGCTCGACGGCTACGCCACCGCCCGCCTCATGCGTCGTCTCGAGCAAGACGAATCCCGCACCCGCACCCCGATCGTCGCGGTCACCGCCAACGCCTACCCCGAAAACCGCGACGCCTGCTACGCCGCCGGCATGGACGATTGGCTCACCAAGCCCTACACCCTCGAAGAGCTCCAAGACAAGCTCGAGCGCTGGGTGGGAACGCTCCAGCCGTCGGATTGACTCCCCTCCGATCGAACATTCGCTGATCGCCATCCGTCTCCCTGAGTAGAGACACCCAACGCGTGTCCGAACCCAACGACTCACGGGGGAACGGCATCATGATCATGGCGGATGTACTGAAGATCTTTTTGATCGTAGTCGGCCTGTTGATCGTCGCAATCGCCTATTGGCTGGCGGCGGAGGCGCTCTTTCCGAAGGTGGTGCGACGCGCGCAGACGCGCTACGCCCAGCCGGTGCGGGCCAGCTTGCTCGGTGCGCTCGTGGGTGCGCCGCTGATCTTTGGCGGCATCGCGGTGCTGTCGACGGGCAATCCGGTGGCGCAGGCGACGGGGTTCACGATCCTCACGGTTACGGGCTCGCTGGCGCTGGTGGGCTCGGCGGGTTTGGCGCGCCGGATCGGGCTCGGTTTGCCCTCGGTACGTGACGACGCACAGCCGTTTCGACCGGTGCTACGCGGCGGCATCGTCTTGTCGCTGCTTTTTCTCGCCCCGTTCGGGGGCTGGTTCGGGATTCTGCCGCTGGTGCTGACGAGCGGGTTGGGTGCCGCGATCCTCGGGCTGTGGGATGAGCGTCGCGCGCGAACGGTGGCGCACGACCCCGTGGCGCATCGGCCTGTGATCTACCCACCACCCACGGAAGCCGTGTCGTGAGCCTCAGCCGTCGCACGCTCTTTCGGCTCGGTGGCGTCGCGACGGCGGGTACCGCGCTCGCTGGTTGCGACACCCTGATCGAGACGGTCTTCCCTGGCTTGCAGGCGCCCGCGAGTCTGACCGGTCCGTTTCGCGTGCCACAAAGCGACCGTGTCGGCCGTCTCCGCCATGTCATGGAGCGTCTGTCCTTCGGTCTCCGCCCCGAGGATTGGCATCGCGCACTCGATACAGGTGGTGGCGACGAAGACACCGCGATCGAGCGTTTCATCGATCAGCAGCTCCACCCCGAGCGAATCGACGACCGCCGGGCCGATCACACGGTCCGGCGTCTCGAGACCATCCGGCTTCCGCAACGTGAGCTTTTCGAATATCAACCACGCCTGCTGCTTGCCGAGCTCACCCGCCACGCCCTGCTTCGCGCCATCCACAGCCAGCGTCAGCTTCACGAGGTGATGGTCGGGTTCTGGACCGATCACTTCAATATCGACATCTCGAAGGGTGATTGCGAGCACCTGCTGCCGGCGCACGACCGCGACGTCATCCGTCGGCATGCGCTGGGGCGTTTCCCCGAGCTGCTCCGCGCTGTCGCGCTCTCACCGGCGATGCTCTGGTATCTCGACGGCCGGGTGAATCGACGTCGGCACTACGGTGATCAACCCAATGAGAATTACGCGCGTGAGCTGCTCGAGCTCCACACCCTGGGCGTCGACGGCGGCTATAGCCAACGCGACGTCATGGAGACCGCCCGCGCGCTCACCGGCTGGCACGTGCGTTCGGAGGAGCGCTTCGCCAAGGGCAAGATCGAATTCGACATCGAAGCGCACGATCGCGGCCCCAAAGAGGTCTTGGGACATCGACTGGCTCCGGGACGTGGCGAGCAAGACACCCACGACGTGCTGCGGATCGCCGCGCACCACCCGGCGACCGCGCGGCATCTCGCCAGCAAATTGTGTCGTCGCTTCATCGACGACGACCCCGATCCCACCGCGATCGCCGTCACCGCACGCGCCTTCGAAGAGAGCCGTGGCGATATCCGACGCACCTTGGCCACCCTCTTCTCGACCGATGCCTTTCTCCGCGCCCGAGGCACCCAGCTCAAGCGCCCGTTTCATTTCGTCGTCTCGGCACTCCGCGCCATCGCGGCCGACACCGACGCCGGCGAAGCGATGCAACGTTATCTGCTCAGCATGGGCCAAGCGCCGTTTCAATATCCCACCCCCGACGGCTATCCGCTCGAGCCGGCGCCGTGGCGCGGCACGCTCCTGTGGCGTTGGAATCTCGCTTCGGCCCTGGTCGATGGCCGTATCGACGGCACCCGTGTCGATCGTCGACGGCTCGAAGACGACCTCGTCGGGCCCAGTGGAGTCGCCGCGCACCTTCTCGGTCGTCGCCCCAGCGAAGCCGAGCAGGTGGCCGCGCATCACGCCGCCGACCCGCTCGCCCTGCTTCTCGCTTCACCGGCCTTTCAGCGTTTCTGAGGACACTCCCATGCACGCGATGCCCCACGAGCACACGCACGCCCCCACCGATCCACGACCACGCGCCTCGCTCACCGGCAACGGTGACGATCCACGCGCCATGGTGGTGATCTTTCTCCGTGGCGCCGCCGACGGTCTCGCCATGGTGGCGCCGGTCGAAGACGACGCCTACCATCTCGCCCGTCCCACCCTCGGGCTCGGTCGCTCGTCCGGGGTCCGGCTCGACGACCAATTCCATCTCCATCCCGAGCTCGCCACGCTCGAACGCTCCTTCCGTGGAGGCGAGCTGGCGATCGTGCACGCCGCCGGCTCGGAAGATCAATCCCGCTCGCACTTCGCCGCCCAGGATCTGATGGAGCATGGCGGCCTGGTGGCGGGTGGGTGGCTGGGGCGATTTCTACGCGCCCGGGCGGATGGTCATGCCGCGAGTGCCCTATCGGCGATTGCGATCGGCAAGACGCTGCCCGAAAGCCTGCGGGGGGCACCGTCGGCCACGGTGATCGAATCGATCGACGATTTTGGCCTCGGCGCCGACGCGGCGGGTTATCTCGCGGGTCTCGACGCCTTGTGGAGTCTCGAAACCGGTGATCTCGGTCATGCCGCCCGTGACACGCTCGACGCGGTGCGCCGCATCGAACGTCTACGCGCCACGCCCTACACACCCGCCGCTGGGGTCGACTATCCCAACACGCGGTTCGGACGTGGCTTGAGCGAGATCGCACGGTTGATCAAAGCGCGGGTGGGTCTCGAAGCGGCGACCCTCGATCTCGACGGCTGGGATTCTCATCTCGCCCAAGGCTCGATCATGGATCCTCGTTTACGCCAGCTCGGTACAGGGCTGGTGGCCCTGCACCACGACCTCGGTGCGCTCGCCGCCACCACCACCATCGTAGTGATGACCGAATTCGGCCGCCGGGTCGCCGAAAACGCCTCGCTCGGTACCGATCACGGCCGTGGCAGCGTCATGTTCGTGCTCGGTGGCGGGACTCAAGGTGGCCGGGTGATCGCCGATGGCGCCGATCGTCCCTGGCGTGGGCTGGCAACGGAGCACCTCGAGGGACCGGGCGATCTACCGGTGAACAACAACTACCGCAACGTCCTGGCGCCTCTCCTGCGTCGTCACGGCGCCACGAATCTCGAAGCCGTGTTTCCCGGATGGTCGGCGAAGCCGCTCGCGATCTAACGCTCGACCGTCTCGAGCTCCAGAATCATCGCGGTATCGCAACTGGCGTTGAGCGTCGCGCTGGCGCGGGGTACGAATCCGGCCCGGCGGTACATCGCGCGTGCCGTTTCCATTTTGCTATCCGTGTCGAGCAAGACCGCTCGATAGCCTTGAACGCGCGCAAAGTCGAGGGCGTGCTGGAACAGCCGTTTGCCCACACCGCGTCCTCGTGCCGAAGCTACGAGGTACATCCGCTTCAGCTCACACGTCTCGTCGCCGAGATCGGCGATCGCCACCGAGCCGATCAATCGACCATCCTCATGGGCCAGCCAGAGTCCACTTCTATCGAGATCGAGCAGGCTCGCGAGCTCTCGATCGAGCTCCGCGCGCTCGGCCAGCAAGGCGAACTCCTCCAGAACCCGAGCCACGAGATCGGCGGTCGCATCGAGATCCTCGTTGGTAGCCAAACGGATGGTCACGTCCATAGCCATCACCTCCACGATGTAACGAACATAGCCCTTGGGCTATTTCGTAAGTCTCGAGTGCTCCGAAGGAGCACGGAAGACTGTTAAAATGCACGATACGTCCCCATAACTCTCGTCTCGCGCCGCTGGCGCCGGAGGTACGGTCGTGTTCGATTCTGCCTTGCTCGATGTCGCCATCGGGCTCATTTTCTTGTATCTCACTCTGAGCCTGATTACGACGGCCGGCGTCGAGTTGATTCAGAACCTGGTCAACAAACGGGCCAAAGACCTAGAAAAAGGCCTCAAAGAGCTCCTTCAAGACGACACGCTGGTGGATGATTTCTACGATCATCCTCTGGTCCGCGCGCTCTATCTCGGCAAACGCACCCCGAGCACCGAGGCGGCGGCAGGTAAGAAGGCAGACAAGACTTGCCAGCTGCCGTCCTATATCCCGTCGCGGACCTTCGTGCTCGCGCTGCTCGACGTCATCCAGCCGGCGGGTCAAGACGGCGATACTGTGAAGAAGTCAGGTGCCGCCGAAGCGACCCCGCCCCCGGCCAAACACCAGGAGGTGGCGGCCCGCGCCACGGCAACCGCCAATGCGGGCATGGAGTTCGCGCTCACCAACAGTCAAGCGGTCAGCACGCTCCGTAAAACCGTCATGGAGATGAAGCGCGGCGACCTCAAACAAGCTCTGCTCACGCTCATCGACGCCGCCGACGAAGATGCCGAACGACTGCGCAAGAACCTCGAAGAGTGGTACGACCACGCCATGACCGGTGTGGCGAGCTGGTTCAAACGCTGGAGTCAATACGTATCGCTGGCAATCGGCTTGATCGTCGTCGTCGCCATCAACGTCGACACCATCGCCGTCGTCACCGACCTCAATCAAAACGAGATCGTCCGCGAAGCCCTGGTCGAAGCCGCCGACGGCATCGTCCAGACCAGCGGTGGGCAGACGCCTCCGACGACCACCCAAGCCGTCGATGCACTCGAAGCAGCCAGCAAGAAAGCGGCCTTGCCGATCGGCTGGAGCACGCTCGAAGCGAAGGCCATAGGGAATGTCGACTGTATGCTGTGTGGGGATTCGGCGGCGGCCACACCCGCGGCGGGAAGCTCTGTCGCGACCAGCGCGCCACTATGCGCATGGATCGGCGTCATCCTACTCGCCATCCCCGGCTGGCTGATCAGCACGCTCGCCATCTCGTTGGGTGCGCCGTTCTGGTTCGATCTGCTCAACAAATTCATCGTGGTGCGCGGTGCGATCAAACCCCTGCCCGACGACGAGACCACGCCACCCGTGCCGTCTGGCCGTACGACACCCCTTTGATGAGAGTTGCTTCGGGCGCCAGCATCCTGACGCCCGAGCCGCTCCCTAACTCAGGGAACGATCGGCAACGACTCCAGATCGAGCATCAACGGCGTCGGATCGACGCGCGCGCCCCGCCAGCGCAGACCGAGATGAAGGTGAGGACCGGTCGAGCGACCGGTCGAGCCGATCTTGCCGACCTCGTCACCCCGTTCGATCTGATCGCCTTTCTCGACGCTGAAGCCGTTGAGATGGAAGTACATGCTGATCAGGCCACCGCCGTGGTCGACGTAGACCGACTTGCCCGCGAAGATGTGATCACCGGTGAGCACCACCTCGCCCTTGGCCACCGAGAGCACCGGGTTGTCGAGACCGATCGAATAGTCGACGCCAGTATGAGGGTTCTTGGGCACGCCGTTGAACGAGCGCTGGACGCCAAAACCGCGCGCCTCGGGTAGCGTCTCGCTGGGTGTGCCGAGCGGCAGGGTGAATTGCACCGGCCCACGACGCCGGAAGAGCGGTTTGATCTCCGCCTGCTCGCTGTAGAGACGCGCCGTACCTTCCTCGGTCAGGTTGACCAGCGACTCGTCGGGAAAATCGATGTCTTGCTCACCGAAATCGACCTCGACGATCTTGACGTTCGCCGTTTCGATGTTCTGACCGGCCGGCCAGCGCGCGATCTCGATCACGCCCGCGGCGCGTCGAAAGTCGATCGGGAAGTAGCACACACCTTCGATCGCCTCATAGGTGCGGCCATCCATGCCACACGATTCGGCTCCCGACCAGCGCACCACCGACCCTTGGGGCGCCTCCACGGTGACCGCGTGAGCGCTGGCCACCATCGTCAAAGCAAGCAAGAAAACTGTCAAACGCAGGTTCATAGCGAGTCCTTTCTCTCGTCACAACCCCTAGCCCACGAACGCGGACCGAGGAAAGTCATCCATCATCCTCGAAACCTACCGCATGACGACGACACCTGGATAAAAACTGTGAGGAATCTCCTCGCACGGATACACCCGTCAGCCGCGCGATCGAGCCAGGCCACTGACGTCCCACAACGACACGGTGCCACTGAGCTCACACGCGAGCACCAGCATGGCCTTGCCGTTCGGCGACGTCGCCGCCGGGAGGAAGAGCAAGCCCTCTGGTGAACGATCCCCTCGACGTTGGGATTCGTAGTGGGCGAGCTCGGGCGCGGTCGGATCACCGATATCGAAAGCGGCGACGCCGCCTACTCGTTCGAGCCCGACGAAGACGAAGCGTCGCTCGCCGACCAAACCGAGAGCCAAACCCTCGGGCTCGATGCCTTTGTCGTCCGAGCGGGTGTCGCGCTCGTCGGGCGCGCCATTACAGTTGAAGCAATCGGGATTGGCTCGCTCGACCGCGCGCGCCAGCTGCTCGCCGCTGTCCCACACCAGCGAACCGTCGCCCCGCCACACCGAGATCGAGCGCGCCCCGAAGCTGTAGAGCGCCTCGTATTTGCCATCGCCGTCGGTATCGCCCAGGGTCCGGGTCACCTTGAGCCGGCCGAGCTTCTTCTTGTCTTTGAGCTCGTCGAGCAACGGCGTCTCGAGGTCGAGATCGCGGACTCGCGCTTCTTCCTTGAAACCGGGCTCGTCGTCGTCGGCCTGGCGCGAATCACCTTCGTTGGCGGTCACCACATACGGCTCGCCATCGTGTACGAAGGCGACGATCGCATCGGGTTGGTACATGCCACGCACCGGCCACGGTTGAATGTTGATCCGGCCGTCTCGATCCGAGGCATCGAGCCCGTGTCCTTCGACACCGTGATCTTTGAAGCCGAGCCCGATCACATCGACGATCCGTGGCGTTTCGAGATCGAGCACCGCCAGGGCGTTGTTTTCCTGCAGCGTCACCCACGCCCGCTCGCCGTCCGGCGAGATGGCGACGTACTCGGGCTCGACGTCTTGTGCCACCGAGGCGCCGGGCGTGTAGATCCGAACCGACGGCTCGAGCTCACCGTGACGCGCCGCGCCTTCGTCGAAGGCCGAGAAATCGAGCGTCGTCACCGTTGCCGCGGCCGGCCCCTTCGACACATCGACGATCGACACGCCGCCGATCGGATCCACCATGTCGCCGCGCTCTCCCTCATTGGCCACCACGACCTTCGAGCCATCCGGGGTGAACGTCAACATATCGGGCGCGATCCCGATCGTCGCCGTACCGAGCGCCGTGCCGTCCGGAGCGAAGAACCGCACTTCACCCGGAGCATCGCTTGTCTCGGCTTGCACCGCCACCGCCACCCAATCGCCATGCACCGCGACCGAGGTCGGTCCACCGGCGCCGATCGCGATCGAAGCCACCTTACGGGGCGCCGACGGATCGGTGATCGCGATCACATCCACCGACCCAGCACGGGTGTTGTTCACATAGAGCTGTTTCGTGCCCGCGTGGTAAGCGGCGATCTCCGCGCCACCGTTTGCACCGCTGTCGTAGGTACCGAGATGGACAAACGGGCTCGCGGCCGCCGCACCGGCTGACCACGAGAGGATCGCCACCACGATCATCAAACGAACCACCATCACCAACCTCCCTCGTAGACGCGTTGCGCGCATCCTATGACGAACCCGAGTCGATAGAGTCGTCGTCATGAACTTACTCATCCTCCTCGTTGCTCTTCTCGGCGCCGACACCACCGATCGCCCCGTCGACGTCTACGCCAGCCTCGACGGCACCTGGCAAGGCACCTTCATCGGCTGGAGCCTCGACGGCGTCGAGCAATACCGCATCGATGTGCGCCAGACCTACCGCACCATCGACGCCAACACCCAAACCGTCGAGATCACCGATCGCATGGCCGACGGCACCGTCATCACCGGCACCGGTCAGAACATCGCCCGGCGGCTTGCCGACGGCACCCTCGAGCTCATCTGTATCGTCGAAAAATCAAACGGCGATCGCGTCGAGCACAAAGGTCGGCTGATCGAAGACATCGACGGTCAAAAAGCGCTGGTCTGGTATAGCGACGGCCCCGGACGTCAAGAGAGCTTTCGCGAAGCCGTGCGTGGCGATCTCTACGCTATCGACGGCATGGGTCGCTACGGCAAGACGATGTATTTGATGGCCGGGCGGTACGAGCGCGTCGAGTGATCGGCTCTCCTGAGCTCACACCTCGGGCCATTCCGGCTCGGGACGCTCGAGCCACACCCAGATGATGTAGTCGACATAGGGTGGCTTGGCCCCGAGCTCGCGTAGACGCGTATTCACCTGGCCACGGTGATGCGCGGCGTGGGTGAACAGATGGGTCAGGAGATCGGCGAGCGTCGCCGTGGCGAGCGGCCGACCGAAGAAGGTCTCGGCGCCGTCTTTCCACGGCACGTCGGCGGGAGCCGCCAGAGTCTGCTCGGTGGCCGACGTGTAGAGCTCACCGAGCGATGGGTAGAGCGCTCGGATAAAGCGGTAGAGCGCGTGAAGATCCGAGAAGGCGTCGAGAGCGGGAATCTCGATCGGCTGCCCCGTGGCACCCTGGTGGTGCCCGCGTTGCACGAGGTCGATGTGATGAAAAAGCTCGCGCAATCGATCATCGTCATGGGCGGCCGGTGTATCGAGCACATGGCGCCACACCGTGGCGTCGGCCCATTCCATATGGCGATAGAGGTCTTCCAGGGTTCTCGGATCGGTCATGATGGCCTCCTCCTGTGACCACGAATTCACCCCCAAACACGATAACCTCCGCATCATGTTCGAAACAGCCCGTGGCTTGATCATCGATCTCGACGGTACGGTCTATCGTGGATCCGAAGCCGTGCCCGGCGCGGTCGATTTTCTCACCGCCGCCCGCGATGCGGGCATGCGCTTGCTCTACGCCACCAATCGCTCGTCACGCACGCCCGAGGTGGTGCGCGATCAGCTACGCGGCTATGGCTTGGTCTGTGAACGCGACGAGATTCTGACCTCGGCACAGGCCACCGCGGCCCATTTACCACCGAGCTTCGTTCACGTCATCGGCGGATCGGGCTTACGCGCCGCGCTGACCGAGCGCGGTCATCACCTGGTCGATACGGCGCTCGAAGACACCCCGGAGCACGAACAACCCGACGCGGTGATCGTCGGCTACGACCCGACGGTCGATTACGCCGCGCTCGAACGCGCCATGCGCTTCATCCGCGCCGGCGCGCGCTTCATCGGCACCAACGCCGACGTCAAGATGAACACCGACACCGGTCTCTCACCGGGCAATGGCGCCATTCTCGCCGCGCTCGAAACCTGTAGCGGCGTCGCCCCCGAGATCGTCGGCAAACCGTCGGCGGCCTTCTTCGAGACCGCTATCACCCGTCTGGGCATCTCACGTGGCAACGTGTGGGTGATCGGCGACAGCATCGCCACCGACATCCGTGGCGCGCTCGGCGCTTCCCTACCCGCCGTGCTCCTGCTCACCGGCGTGAGCACACGCGACGAGGCGGAAGCCCTGCCGATCGATCATGTCGTCGAGACCTGGAGCGACATCGCGGCTCTCTTGCTGCATTGACCGAACGGCGGGTCGCTCAGGTTTTCCCTCTCCGCATCCTCACCCACAGCAACACGGCTCCGACGAGCGCTAGCGCGACGACGAGCCACCACATCCATGCCACGCCGCGAGACTCGGCATAGGGCGCCCACGCGCCGTCCCCCATCACCATCACTCCCGCCCAGCCGACCGACGAGGCGCCGGATGCGTGCAGGTCGCGTCGAGCGGCGAGCGCGGCGCTGGCGAGATCTTCGCCGCGGGCCAGGTGGTGGTAGAAGACGTCGAAGTATTGACGTGCTTCGTTGTCATCGAGACGCCAGCGCCCCGCGACCACGGCGCGCGCACCGGCCTCGAAGAAGGCACGGGCGAGGCTGAGTGGTCCCTCACCGTCGAGCACACGACCGGCGGCGGCGTGACAGGTGGAGAGCACGACCAGTCGACCGTCGAGGTCGAGCGCTTTGATTTCATCGGGCTCGAGCCAACCGTCGTCGCCGTCTCCGGGAGCGAGTGCGATCGCCGAACGGGTGGGCTCGGCGAGAGCATGAGCGGCGAGGTGGAGCGCTCCCCATTGAGCCGGATCGAAACCACGAAGCAGGTGTTCTCTCGCTTCGGCCCCGGTCCACAAATCGACCGCGCCGAGCCGTTGCCGTACCGCCCGTCCTTCGGCCACCGCGCCGGGTAGAGGATCGAGCGTGGCATCGTCGACCAGTGGGTCGGCGAGCACCATGGCGCGGCGCGTCGTGGCCGGCGAGCGGGCCGTTCGAGCTCGATGCCAGACGGTGACCGAAGGCGCGTACGACACCCGAAAACGCAGACCGAGCGGCTCGGGTCCATCGAGTGCGCCGAAGGGCAGACGATGGAGCGCGCCGTCGGCGACGAGGATCAGATGCTCGACCTCGGCGGGTAGGGCATCGAGAGCTCGGCTGAAGAGCCGATCGGCGAGCGCTTGGCTGGCGGCGGCGGGAATCGGTGAACCGCTCTCGAAGAGACCGCCGAACAGCTCGACCTTGGGTGTGAGCCAGTCGCGGCTATCGGGTAAGGCGTCGAGTCGGGCGTCGTCGTGGGTGACGGTGAGCAACCACGTGCCCCCGGAAAAGTGCTGGTAGACGTTGCGCCACGGAGCGGTCTGAAAGATCAGCATCGCTTCGTCGGGCCGCAAAGCAGCACGTACGGTATCGAGCTCGGACAATGAAGCCTGGTCGTCGCCACCGAGCGTGTCGAGCAAGAGACGAGCACGCTTGCGTTCGGAGATGGCGAAGGCACGATCGAGCGCCCAGGGATCGAGTCGGGTCCAGCCCAGATCGTCATCGGGACCGGCGAAGGCATCGAGCGCGGTCAGGTCGGCAAGTCGCGCATCGTCGGTGGCCAACGCGAAGAGACGTCCAGCGAGCCAATCGTACGCTTCGGTCCACACCGCGAAGAACTCGCCACGCCCACCACCGTGCGCTTGTTCGTGACGCAAGGTCTCGATGTTGGCTTCGATGGTGTTGCGCGACTGGGCTTCCGCTTCCCGAGGGGGAAGGGTGGCCCAGGCGGTGCGCATGATGGCTTCCCACGCATAGCTGGCGAGAAGCTCCTGGTCGACCAGGTCCTCGAGCTCGTCGAGCACGTGCCGCGCCCGATCGGGTGCGGTCGCGGCGAGTGATTCGGCGAGTCGAAGACCGGCGGCGCGCCGTGCTTCGGCACCATGTGCTTGTCGCCAGACGCGTTCGATCCGCCCGATGCCCTCTTCTCCACCGATGAGTTGGCCGAGCTGAACCTCCATGACGTCACGGTGCCGAGTTGCCGCCTCGATGGCGCGCCGCAGCGCGGCTTCCGCCTCGACACGCTCGGCGACATCGCGACGCAGCCACGAAAGAGCGAGATTAAACGCCATGGTGGCGGCATCGTCGGTCGAGCCCCGCTCGCGAAACCCATCCTCGGCACGACGCCAAGCGGTGCGCGCCGCCTCGTAGCGACCGAGCTCGTAGCGGATCCGACCGAGCTCCGAATCGAGCTCGGGGAAGCGCTCATCGCCCAAGGCCGTCATGGCGTTGCGCAATTCGTTTTCCAGCACCACCAAATCCTCGCCCCGATGGCGTCGAATGAGGATCTGCTCGACCGTCGCCGTGCTCTGCTGAAGCGCCGAGCCGAGGGCCGTGGCGGCGGTATGGGCTGCCGTGGCGTCTTCCATGGCGGCGTCGTATTGCCCCGTCTCACGAAGCAATTTGGCACGATTGAGCCGCGCGTAGTACAGACCTTCGAAGGCCTCCTGCTCTTCGTAACCACGCGCCGCCGCGTCGTAGCTCGAGATCGCGGTGTCGACGTCGCCATGACCGTGTGCTCCGAACGCACGCAGAAGGGCCGGGCAGGCACCGTCGTTGGCGGCGAGAAAGGGATCGATGGCATCCGGGAAATGGAAGAGACACAAGCAGCCATTCCAATCCGGACCGACGGCACGCTCGAGACATGGCTCGACCGTGGCGAAGAGCACCATCGGCATCAAACCGATCAGAACAAGCGTGACCGCATTCACGGCGACCGCTTTCGCGGCGATCGCTTTCACGGAGGTGGCGGAGGCGGCGGCAGGGTCGGTCCGCTGTGATCGAGCGGAATACCATGCGTCGGCGTGGTACCGGGAGGAAAGACTCCAGCGGGGATATACGACACCAGATCGATATCGATCATCGACCAGCGGGCCGTCGTCGAGATACCGATCTCACCGTTCTCGAGCTTGGTTTCGGTGTTCTCGATACCGGACCAGTCGGCGATCTCCCACCAATCGCTGCCTTCACTGGCGCGTTCCCAGACTCCGGCGATCGTCGGCGGGCCGACCTTGGGCATCACCACCTCGAGATCGCGGGGCAACCAGCCCGCGCTCTCGACGCCACCGGCGCCGAACGCATCGGTGTCTTCGTAGATCCAGAACATCGTTCGCAGGCTCGGATCTTGGCGCCACACGGCGGCCCACCGCCGCCGTTGCTCCTCGTCGATCCACACCTCGACATCGATGATCCGCCAGCCTTCGGCCTCGAAGCTTCGATTGCGCGTCGTCAGCTCACGCCGCGACACGTTGACCACGGCACGATGCGGCGCGGCGCGCGGATGAAAGAGACCGACCGTCACGGGGCCGTCGACCCCCGCGATGATCTCGATGTCGACCAGCTCGAAATCCTGAACGCGCTGGGTCGCGACTCTCGTCTCGAGGTCGGCTGGAGGAAAGGTGAGCAAGCGATAGGGAGCACCGCGATGACGAAGACGAGGCGCCGTACGCCAGATCCCCGCCCACACATCGGAGCCACCCGGCACATGTTCGATATCGACCAGCTGGCGTGGCGCCAGCTGGTCGCGTAACGACTCGAGCTCGTCCCAACTCTTCGCCATTCGGGTGACGGTCGCGACATCGGCCGGACGCCACAGAGCCGTGGCTTGAATCAACGCATCCGAGGGTGGTGGCGGTCGATTCGTGATTTGGTCCGGAGTCTGGGCGCTACAACCGACGACGAAAAGCAGGACGAGCGCGAGTCGGATCATGGTCGCTCCTCAATTGGGTGGCGGCGGAGGCGGCAGGGTCGGGCCGCTGTGCTCGAGCGGCATCCCATGCGTGGGCATCACGCCCGCCGGGTAGTACGCACCCAAATCGAGATCGATCATCGAGTAGTAGGGGGCGCCACCGGCATCGAGCGTTGCCTCTTCCGCAACGATATGATCCCACGGCACCGAGGCGATCCACCAGTCGATTCCCGAGACCTGCTCCCACACCCCCACTACCCGTGAAGGCTGAAAGGGGTTTTCGCGGATCAGCTCGAGATCCATCGGTAGATAGTCATCGCCATCCGGATTGCTCACCGAACCGATCTCGTGAATCGAATCGTACGAAGCGAAGTAGGTCTCGATCGACGGATCGAGCCGCCACAACGCCACCCACCTGCGTGGATCCTCGGTCGGCTCGAAGACGAGGATCGAATCCGGATCGCCGACCGGGTTGTTGTTCGGTTCCTTATAGGTTTCGACATCGACCAGACGCCAGCCGTTCGGATGGTAGGTATCAGTGCGGTCGAGCAGCTCGTTCAACGTCAGCCCCACCGCGACACGATGCGTCACGGCGTCGGGATGCCACAGCCCGATGAGACTGGTCCCGTCGTAGCTGACCTCGATGTCGACCAGCTCGAAACCATCCAGTCGTTGCGCGATGATTTCGGCGGGCAGCGCCGCCGTCGGGAACTGAGTCACCCGATCGGCCTCTGTCCCGATGAGATGCTGCGGAGTCGCCCGCCAGATCCCGCCCCACACATCCCTGCCGCTGACCTTCTCGACGTCGACCAGACGAAAATTGGGTGCGTAGAAGCTGCGTAGGCTGTCGAAGCCCGTCCAAGACAGTCGGTAATGCGACTTGGTGTCGATATCGAGCGGTCGCCACAACGCGGTCGCGAAGAGCGTTCCGTCGTCGTCGGTGTGTGCCCAGTCGTCATCAATGATCGTGATCCCGCCGCTCGCCGCCAAGGGCGCCGCGACAAGCAGGATGAGTAGCGCGAGCAAGAAAGCCATTCTCCGTGTCATGTGTGAATCCTCCAGGTGAATTTCCCCGTCTCACTCACCCAACGTCTCTCACCCGTCGATTCCCTCACCCATGACTCGGATTTTTTTCAGGCGACGTTTTTCCTCACCATTCGACATCCAAGACAGGCGTGCGAAACGTGGTCGGACGACCGATGACCGAGCCTTCTTCGTCGTAGACGATCACCTGCCACAGGATCGCGTCTTCGACGTCGGCAAATGCCTCGGCCGGTATCCTGACCTCATTTCCGGTCAGCTCGCGTGCACGATAAATCTCATCGAGTAAAAGACTCGTCACCACCACTTCGTAGCGCGCCGCTTCCTCGGGCCCACGCCACCTCAGAACCGCGTCATTGCGATCGATCGGCTCGCCAGCGTCGACCGCCGCCACCACGTCGTCTCCACGGTACACCACCGTATCGCTCGAGTCGTACGGCAAGAGGATCGCGATCATCACCATCGCTGCCGCCGCCAGACCCGCGAGCACGCCACCACGCCGTGGCCACGACAAGAGCTTGCCACCGGTTCGTCGACTCGGTGTGTCGTGATCGATCGAGCCGGAGACCTCGGTCGCGGATCCAGCCACCGCCATGGCCAGTCGCCACTCCTCGGCGAGCTGTGGATCGCGCACCATGCGATCGATGAGTCGTCGTCGTTCGGCGAGCGGTAGCTTGCCCGTCACCGCGTCCCACACGGTCTCCGCCGGTACCGGTGGCTCGTCGGCCGAATCCGTACGGTCACGCCAGGCGTCCTCGAGGCTTTGCATTGCCACGTTGCTCATATCGTCACCCCTTTCGTCGTCAAACAGCGGCGCAGATCCGCCAAACCCCGATACACCAAATTCTCGACTCGCTTCCTTCCCCATTCGAGAATCTCAGCCGACTCCGGAACATTGTGCCCTTGAAGGTGAAGCACCACCGCCATCCGACGCGGGCTCGCCAGACGCGCCAGGCAGTCATTCATCATCCGCCCCAACTGCTTGCTCTGGGCGAGACGCTCCGGATCGGCACTCAGATCCGGAAACGCGATCGGTCCCGAATCCTCCTCCTCCAATGACTCCTCGGCGCGCCGTTTACGACGTCTGATTTCGTCGATCAACGCCGAATACGCCGTACGCTGCAAATAGCTGCTCGAAAACGTCCGTTCCGGGTCCCGGCGACGCAAATCCATCACACGCAGCATCGCCATCTGCACCAGATCGTCGACATCCGCCGTCATCGACGGCCCACACACTCGTTTCACCGCCGCTTCCAATCGAGCGCGGAGCGCGGCGTCCTCCGAATCGTCCATGGTGTCCGGTCTCTTATAGGGAATGACCTTCATCCTCATCGTCTCCTCCAAGGATAGCCGACCGAATCGCCGACTCAGGTAAGAAACGGAGCACGCGGATCGATTCCCTCAGCTCGAGGACGAGTAATCCCAGAAAATGGGCGAGCCATCCCACTTACGTAGACGTGAAACGGTCTCGAATCCCGCCAAACTATTTTGAGGATCGTCCAAGAATCGATGCGCTTCTCGGACCCGTGCTAGCTTTACCATGCAATGCTTCCCAAACTCGCCACCCTCACCGACGAAGAATACCTAGCCCGCGAGCGTGCGTCCGAGAACCGTACCGAATACCTCGACGGCGAGCTTCTCGCCATGGCTGGCGCCAGCGAACGCCACAACCTCCTGGTGGCCAACCTCGTTCGACTTCTCGGCAATCACTTTCTGGATCGCGAATGCCGCGTCTATCCGAGCGACATGCGAGTCCACATCGAAGCCCTCGGTTCCTTCACCTATCCGGACGTGAGTGTCGTGTGCGGTGCGAGCCAATTTCACGACGAGCGTCGCGACACCCTGCTCAACCCCGAAATCATCATCGAAGTGCTCTCGCCCTCCACCGAGGCCCATGATCGCGGACGCAAATTCCATCACTACCAGCACCTAGACAGCCTCGACACCTTCATCCTCGTCACCCAAGACCATCCCAGAATCGAGATCTTCCAACGCCGCGCCGACGGTACCTGGACCTACAAAGAACATCACAACCTCGACGACGTCGCGTCCCTGACCGCGATCGACTTCGAGATCAAGCTCCGCGATCTATATGCCAAAGTTCTTTAGAGTCCAGATCGAAAAACTCATGAGACTCCGCCATGCCTCACCCGTGGGCGAAATACGACAAAGCCACCGGTAACGTCCACCTCCTCATCCACCACAGCGCCGACGTCGCCGCGTGCGCCGAAGCTCTCCTCACCCGCACCCTCCTCCGCCGCCGTCTCGCCCGCCTTGGTGGCCAAGACGATCTCACCGACGGCCAGATCGCCCGCTTCTGCGTGCTCGCCGCCCTCCACGACATGGGCAAGGCGAATCGGGGATTTCAGAACAGGATCCGTCGAAGTGGAGATCAAGGATACCGAGGGCTAGTCGCCAGTCACCAAAAAGAGGTCATAGCATTTCTCTGTGGCCCTCGGATCTGCCGTTGCTGTCCGGATCGGCGAGCTTCATGTCGAGGTCTCCCCCGCGAGCGCGGGGATCTGCCTTTGGGACGTTGCTTTCACCTTCGCTATCGTCGGTCTCCCCCGCGAAGGCGGGGATCTGCCCGTCGCTAAGGTTTTCTTCCCGGAGCGTACCGAGTCTCCCCCGCGAGCGCGGGGATCTACCCTGGTACGTCATGGCTTTGCGCTCGGAACGATCGTCTCCCCCGCGAGCGCGGGGATCGGCCCGAGATCGGCACCGTCGAAGGTCGCCTTCTCATGTCTCCCCCGCGAGAGCGGGGATCTGCAATGGACAGCCAGCTAGAGCTAGTGGGCCACTTTGTGTCCCCCCGCGAGCGCGGGGATCCACCCCACTCTCCGTCTTCTCGTGCCTGGATCTGGATACTTCCCCCGCCCACGCGGGGTTTACAGCCTCGTCTGCTCGATGTCATCCAAGACTCGATGCGCTTCCCGTACCCGGCCCTCGAGCTCGGCGGCGAGCTCGGTCGCGGGTCGGGCGACGTCGATCTCGAAGTGCTCGCCAAAGGTGAGCGCGGTCTGGAGGTCGAGCTGCTGGAGACGCTGGACGAGGCGCGGGAGGGAGTGGTGCCAACCACGACCGTCGCTCGCCGAGTTGGCGACCGGGGTGGTGTGGCGGTTGCGGTAGGCGCGGGGGCGGAGTCCGTGTAGACGATGGAAGGCACGGCTGAAGGAGGCGATGCCTCGGTAACCGACGAGTGGCGCGAGAGGGGTAATGGGAACTCGGGTGTACAAGAGCAGCAGGCGGGCGATCCGTAGGCGGTGCTGTTCGATGTAGCGCCCTGGCGGGATGCCGATCTCGATGTGGAAGAAGATCGCCTCGGAGTTGTTGCGGATCCCGAGAACCCGACGCAGCTGGGTGACGTTGAGCCCAGGATCGAAAAGATGGGTCCAGATGTGATCGAGCCAAGGGCTGATCAGCTCGGAGGTTCGTTCTTGGTCACGTCGGATCTGGTCGTGGATGGACCGTGAGGCTAGATCGCGTAGGGCTTCGGGCGAGAGGTGTTCGAACATCAGGGAGTCTCCGCTTCCACCGATGTCCGTAATTTCTCTTCCTAAAACGCTTCTCGTCATCGGCAATTTCTCCGTTTGCCATACGATTTCAGAGACATTGCCATTGTCACAACTTTCCCTAACGGTCGGATGTTTCGTGTCACGGTTTTACTGACCGGATCGGCGATACTGAGGACGAGCAACAGGAGTACGTGATTCGCGGACGGCGAGCTTCGGCACGCCGTTCAGCTCCGGTTGTTCACGTGGCGGGTATCGCCCGTCGATCGTGTGGTCATGGGACCAAACCAATCCATTTTTGAAAGGAGTTCGAGATGTTCGA
This sequence comes from Acidobacteriota bacterium, assembly GCA_039184055.1. Classification (GTDB taxonomy): domain Bacteria; phylum Acidobacteriota; class Thermoanaerobaculia; order Multivoradales; family J023; genus JBCDBH01. Next base: position 4,577 of record JBCDBH010000006.1, on the reverse strand, counting down.
TGTACTTTTCTTTTGGCTTTCTTTTCTATCTGGTGGTGATGAGGGTGAAGATTCGCCCGTGAACCGGGCTCTCCCATGGGTGAACCCACAGGGTTGAACCTTTTCTGATCCAGCGGGGCGAGCCCTCTGCTCGTCCCGCTGTGCTAGCCTGGATCCAGTCCTATGAAACTCGATGACTTACAGCTCGATTTTTCCGACCCGCGCGACCGGCATTTCATCGGCTCGGAGCTCCATCACCTTCTCGACCGATATATGGATCAAGTCGAAGATATGTTGATGGAACATCCGGCACGGGCGCGCCACTGGGCGGATCGCTTACCGGCTTGGCTGGTGGCGAGCCGAGATCCAGCACATGAAGCCAGAGCGCTCGGTCTCCGCGCGGCAACGCTTAGCGCGACCGGATCGTTCGAAGAAGCCGCCGATCTGATCGACCAAGCCCTCGCCGTGACCCCGATCCCAGCGGATCTCGAAGCCTGGCTGCTCGGCGTGAAGGCAAACCTGCGGATTCATGAAGCCGCCTTCGAGCAAGCCGCCGCGGTGATCGATCTCGGCCTCGAAGTGGTCGATCAAGCGTTCCGCCTCAAGGAGCGGCACAAGAACCGTGAGCCCCACAAATATGCTCTCGAAGCAGTCAAGGCCGCACTCTTCCTGGCACGAGCTCGACTCCTCGGTGAGTCGGGGCGGCTCCAAGAGGCGATTCCGTGGTGTCATGAGGCCTTCGTCCTGGCCCCTCGCACCTATCCCCGCGGCGGTCGGTACTTTCGTGGTGACAATGTTCGCGCGGCCGCACTGACCAACCTGGTGTCATTGGTGGCCAGGGTGCGTCCCAAAGATGCCATCTATCAGCTCTCGGTGCTCGAGGACTTGAATATTCGCGCTCGGCGACCACGCCAGGGCATGGTGACACGCGCCGACTTGATCACCGCTTGGGTGGTGGGCGACTTGCAGGCGCGACTCGGATCGACCCGACTCGCGACCACCAACCTAGCGTGGGCGTGTGAGGGTCTGCGTGCCATGGGAGCTCAGCTCGACGCTCTCAACTGTGCGCTCGACTTGATCGCCTGGGAGCACGACCACGAGGTCGCGGCGGCGGTGGTCCGAGACGCGGTGGACGATGAGTCGATTTCGACCGGGCTGCGACGCGCGGCGTCGGCATGGCTGGCGTCGCCGCTGACGGCGGAAACCCGTCTGCTGCGCGAAGCGATGACCTCGGAGTACCAGCGCCGCCGCGCGAAGTGACGTTTCGCATTCGTCAAGACCGGCACGGATCGACAACCACGGTAGGCTCAGCGGCATGAGGCTGTCGCTCTGTGCTCTCTCGCTCGTTCTCTTTTTGGGCTCCGCCGCACCTTCCGCCGCCACACCTCGATTGCTCGAGGACATCCATACCGGTATCGAGCCCCCGAGCTCGAATCCAGTCCGGTTTCAGACTCTCGGCGATCGCGTGGTCTTCGAGTCTCAACCACGGACCAGCGCGGCGATTTCGGCTGGGCTCTGGTCGACCGACGGGACAGTAGCGGGCACGGTACAGCTTCTGCCCCGTGGCTCGAGTCTGTCGGTGTTTCCAGTCGAAGACGCGGAGCTGCTCGTCGTCGAGCTCAACGGCGACATCTGGCTCACCGACGGCACGATCTTCGGCACCCTCCCCTTGCCGGTCGCCCGCCCTCCCATTCCTGGTGCAACGATCGTGGCGACCGACGAGGCGATCTTCTTCGGCGACACGATCGATGATCTCTGGCGAGCCGAGCGCGACGGCTCCGAAGCCTCCAGAGCGCCGATCTTCGACCGCGTCCGCGATCTCGCCACGTTGCCAGACGGCAGCGTCCTGGTGCTCGATTGGAAACGTAATGCTCCGACCGCGCTCTATGTCAGTGATGGCACCGCCGTCGGCACCGTCCTGCTCTCCGAGGAGGTGGACGCCGGAATCGAGCTCCTGCCGGTCGGTAACAGTGTTCTCTTCGGCAACGTCGCGGCCACACCGAACGGATCGATCCTGACTCTCTCCTATACCGACGGCGTGTCGATTCTCGACGTGTTCTCCCAAGATGTCGGCGCCGACTGGCAGAGACCACGAAGCCTCGGTGACATCGCGATCTTTGCTTTCCGCGATGAACTGTGGCGCACCGACGGCACGGTGGCGGGCACGAGGCGGATCGAATCCGTACCCGCGGGGCCGACGATCTCGGGCTGGGTCGACTCGTTCAATGAGCTGCCGCGTGGCGGCTACGAGTTTTTCGAGCGTGACAATGCGACGTGGGTGACCGATGGCAGCGAAGCCGGCACCTACCAGCTCGGTGTCGAAGCTTTCGAGTTCTTGGGGCGAGCCGGCGATGCCTATGTGTTCGAGGGATCGCAAGTCGGCGGCTCGAAGCTGAAGATCTTCGACGGGTCGGCCAGCTGGATGTCGCCTCAGGCACCGTGCTCGACGTGCTGGGACGATCTTCTCTGGGCGGCAGGCGCCGGTGACGCGATCATCATCTCGGCGCTCGATAGCGCGGGCCGTGGTGAGGAGATCTACCGGATCGACCCGACCACTGAACAAGTCACCACCTTGACCAACTTTCCCGAGGTGGGATCCCGCTCGAGTGACGTCAACGCAACCTCGATCGGTTCCCGTGCTCTCTTCGCGGGTATGGATCTGGAAACTGGCCGCGAGCCTTGGACAACCGATGGCACTCTGGCAGGCACCCGAGAATTCGTGGATCTGGAGACGGGAGGCCCCGATACTCTCCCGGGCTCGGCGGGCTCGTCTCCTCGGAGCTTCGCGGTGCGAGGCAATGACCTCTATTTCATTGCCGACGACGGCCTCTACGGTCTCCAGCTGTGGCGCTCCGACGGCGATACGACGACACGGCTCACCACTGAGCTCCAGATGGGCACCTTGAACGAAGAGGTCACAGCGCCTCTGGTGGTGGCAGGCAACAAGCTCTATCTTGCTGGCACACCCGGAAGCACGTGGGTGTTCGATACCATCACGGAGAGCGCCGCTGCAATCGCACCGACTCTCTCACTCGGAGACGGCGTGACGGTCGGCGAGCGCCTCTTCGCTATCCGACCGGTCAACCCGCCCAGTATCGACGTTCTGTGGTCGTCAGATGGCGACCCCGGTGCGCCGTTGACCTCGACGAGTCCGGACGAAGGCGTGCAAGTAAGCCCGCCACTGACCGCCTTATCCGATGGGTCGGTGGTCTTTCCGGCTCGTGAAGGTGCGGACTTCGACGTCGATCTGTGGGCTACACGTGGTGTACCGGGTGATCTCTTCGAAGCGTGGGAGCCGGGTGACGGTCAGTCGATCGACCGAATGGGCCCGTACCAAGATGGCGTGCTGCTCTCCGTGCTCGGCGACGGAGGCGAATCAGCGCTATGGCACGCTGATGCCACCGGCGCCGAGCTGATCCGTGACGGCTTTCCCTCGACGTTCCGCCCGATCGCCGCCGACGGTCGCTACTTCCTGGTGGCCAACAACTCGACCGCGGGCCAAGATCACCAAACGCTCTGGGTCGGCGACGACGACTCGCTCGAGGTGCTCGTACCCAACTACCAAGGCGATCTCGACAACGCACGCGCGGCGGGTGACGGCTTGCTCTTCGAGCGCTGCGCCAGCCCATTCGCTTGCGCCCTTTGGCACAGTGATGGCAGCGCCTCGGGCACCCGGGAGATCGCCGATGGCTCGTGGAACCGCGAGCGCCCACCGATCGGTCTTCGCGCCAGCCACGGAACGTACGCGATCCTTCCAGGCCAGTCGCTTCTCTTTGTCTGCAACGACGGCACCGTGGTCGATTTGAACGTGACGATCGACCCGATGCGAACCGACCACCTGCTCGTCGACGACGTGCTGGTCTTCATCGGTCGTCATCCCGAGCTCGGCGTCGAGCCCTTCCGCTCCGACGGTAGCCTCGCCGGCACTCAACTTCTTTTCGACATCGCACCCGGCGAAGACGGGTCGTTTCCTCGGGATTTTCATCGCTTTGGCGACCAGCTGGTATTCGTCGCCGACGACGGCAGAAGCGGTGAAGAGCCATGGATCGCGCCGTTGAGCGACCTCGCCGATCCACCGCTGAGCAACCAATTGCTGCTCGGACCCGCTGGGCGCTTCGTGGTCGAGGTCGATTGGTTCGCCGCCGACGGCGCGATCGGTGAAGGCACCGCGGTGCCGATCACCAACGATACGGGCGCGTTCTATTTCTTCTCCGATGACAACCTCGAGCTCATGATCAAGGTGCTCGACGGTCGTTCGATCAATGGCAATTGGTGGGTCTTCTACGCCAGCCTGTCGAACGTCGCCTTCGATCTTCGGGTACGCGACAGTCAGACCGGTATCGTCGCCGCTTACGACAACCTGCTCGGCAACTTCGCCAGTCGAGGCGACATCCTCGCCCTGCCCGATCAGTCGACCTCACCGACGACGACCTCCCCGACGACGATCGCCACGCCCCGGCCACGCGCCACGGTCGGATGCAACGGTGCGAACAACACGCTCTGTTATCAAGACGATCGGTTCGCCGTCTCAGTGATCTGGCAAACGACCGACGGTGACACCGGCGAGGCCGTGCCCGTGCCACTGGCCGGTGAGTCGG
>JBCDBH010000005.1:0-40883 GCA_039184055.1 Acidobacteriota bacterium | reverse complement strand
GCCAAAGATAAGCAGCCCTCCTGTAAGATACTGAACAAGGTAATTGCCTCCCGCTGGGGAGGATCCCGAATCTTCCTGCGCGGCAGCAAACGGCCCGCAAGCTACAAAGACTAGTATGCTCATTACCATGAGCGACAAGCGAAAATACTGATTGTACCTCGACTCAAGCATGAGAAAGTCCTTTCCTCTCTGGGCTAGTTCTTCTATCTCGCTGGGTGGGAATTCTTGAGCCGCAGAACGGCCTGGAGCTCAGTACCCTTTCGGGGAGCGCGCCTCCCGGAGGCACAACAGGTTAGTCCTATCGAATCGAGCCTACGAACTGCGAGCGTGAGCGGTGTCCACTGCAGCTCCCTTGGTTGGGCCGGTGTGGACTTCAGACGCATCCATCGTGCACTAAGCCATCAAGCGAAACCAGTCTTCGACAGTGGTTCGAAGGCGAACGACCTCGCTGGCTGGCAACGGGCTACAGTGAGCGATTGGCCCTCTGAGAAGATTCAAGCTAGTCATCACCTTATTGAAGGCCTTCTTGCTGTTGAATATGTCACCAAAATCCGACCAGTTACCTCTTACAATCTCACCGAGCTGACCAAACGTCGTGTAGTCAATCTCACTTGCGCTTCGGGCCGCTACGGCCTGATCAATCTCCCTCTGCATGTTTTGAGTAACCTCCTTCTTGACCGGTTCAGGGACGTGAGTGTCCCACCAGTGAAGGCCGTGCTTGTCTTGCAGTACATCTGAGATGATGGAGCGAATAGACTTCTCCAAGCAGTAAAAAAGCTCGTAGTGAATCGCCATGGAAGACGCCTCGTGTCTAATGACCTCGTCGAACTGTGGATAGAATATGTCGTCGACATCCTCAGCGCTTTCGTCCTCGCGACCGAGTTCAAGGCCGAGCCCATGCTCGATCTGGTCAAGCTCACGCTCAACTAGCTGATGCGACATGCCAAAGAGTTTGATGCGGTCTTCCGGATTCATTTTCGCAGCAGATTCTCACGAAGGCTCTTGAAGATCGCGTTAAAGACCGCCACGTCGTCTGTCTTCGGGAGTACCAGGTTGATCGTGTAGCTGAGTCCTAAATTCAGGTCTTCGTGCTTTGGAGCCAAGTCTAGTTGGTGGTCTCCGGAATCAGCGTCCTGCACTTCAGCATAGGAGTCGAGTTCAGCGTCAAAGTCTGCATATTTTCGGAGGGTATCGAAAGTACCTACGATAGCTCGAACGACCTCACTCTCTGCCTCCAGTCCTGTGACCTCAATCACCAATCCTCTGAGATCCTCCTTCTTCAGGGAGTGAGCATACTCGTTGCGGGAATATAGCTCCGAGTATCCTCTTCGGATCGCTGTTGCCATCGCTGCACCAGAGGTCTTAGTGTTCGTGCTCCGGAACGCCTTGTAGAGATCTGTGGGCGTGCCATCAGCGTTGAGCAAGCCAATTCTCTTTGCGACACCAATTGCAGGTCGGGCACTCTTGGTCTTGATGGACAGCTTGCTGTACAGAAAGTCATTAGTGAAACGCGGAGGAGTTTTTGCCTCCTTAATCTTCCCAAGTACCTTCTCAAGCTGAGTAGCCGAGCTCATATACGGGGGATTGTCAGCCATGGATTGTCCTCTGTTGATAGTTGCAGAATGAGACGGACCCCCTCGATCACCTCAAGGCTCGCTCGCCAACCTTTTAAAGTGAACGACGAGCCTTCTGAATGCGTGGAATTCTATCTGCCACCCCATTTGGTATTCAATCATCCTCTTGATTCTAACCAAAAACATTGTTTTGATCCGCAACGCTTTTTTAGCGTAACTTCTCTTTTCCAGAGAGTCAACATCCCGACATGCTGGTTCGCGTATACGGCCGAGGTCGAGTTAGCCGCTATTTGGCTGGTTATCCGACTCAGGTTTGTTCGTGTATTGGAAGTCCGTGCCCGAGTAAGGTTTTGATCTGTTTATGTTCTCTAGACCAACAAGCAGATGATCCGACACGGCGCCATGACGAATCATTCACTCACCCGAATAACAGATCATGTTCCAGAAAAGACGTTCGGATAGACAGTGAAGATCTTTCTCTTTAGCTGTCACAGCACAATGATGAATAAGCCCTGACCACGGACCTTGTTCGCCGCTAGCACCTCGGCAACAACCCCTCAACCCTGCCGGCTCACCATCTCCTCGATCCAAATCGGTGCGAAGGGTGAGGTACATCCCTTGGAGACGGGATAGTCGCGAAACACTCCCAAGGCTTCGCCGACGGCGATGGCGCGCTCGCGATGTTCGGCGAGGTGGATGCCGATTTCGGCGAGGCAGTGGTTCATGGTCCATTGCACGATGGGATCTGCGTCGGCCATGTCGGCTTCGATGCGGTCGAGCAGGGCGGCCGAGTCGATGGCTTCGGGGGTTTTGGCAATGACCAAGGCAGTCTGTTCCCAGCCGGCACGGGCGGCCATGGGGTGGTCGGTGGTGAGCCAGGTCTGGCGGAGGGTGTCTTTGGCGGGGTGTTTTTTGATGACGTAGGCGTTGAGCCAGTCGGAGACTCGGGTGAAGGTGACGGATCGCACCATGTGATCGAGCTGGTCGGCGGTGAGTTTTTTGGGCTTGAGGAGAAGGATGGCGAGGAAGCGGGCGTCGTGGTTGCCGGTTTGCCAGAGTTCCAGGGCGAGGTCGTGGTTGGATTTGATGGCTTTGGCGACTTTGCGGATGTCGCCGAGCTTGACGCCGTATTGGTTGTCGCTGGCGCCCCAGCTGACGTTTTGGGCGCGGACTCTTTCGCTACCTAGGGCTTCGAGCTCGGCGAGAGCTTGATCGAGGGTCATGCTCCCGAGTGTAGCGTGGTCCGATCTGGGCCTCGTGTACGGTGGGACCGCCCCCGCGAGCTCGGCACGCGGGGACGGTCCGCGTGGGATCAGCTGTCTTTCGGTCCCCGACGTGGCTCGTCGAGGTTGGCGAGCTCGTCGTCGGTGAAGACTCGGGAGCGGATGAGGAAGCGCACGCCACGCGGGGCTTCGAGGGAGAAGCCGGCGCCTCGACCGGGGACGACGTCGAGAGTGAGGTGGGTGTGTTTCCAGAGTTCGAATTGCCGACCGCCGATGTAGAACTCGCAGCCTTCGACATCACCGAGAAACACATCGCGCTGACCGATGCGGAAGTCGGAGGTGCTGTAGCACATGGGTGCGCTGCCATCGCAGCAGCCGCCCGATTGGTGGAAGAGCACGGGGCCGTGCTCGCCCACCAATTCGCGGATCAGCGCGCGTGCGTCGTCGGTGACGGCGACGCGTTCGATCGTCATCAGAAGAATCCCATCGGGTTTTGGTCGTAGCTCACCATGAGGTTCTTGGTCTGCTGGTAGTGACGCAACATCATCTTGTGGGTCTCACGACCGATACCGGACTGTTTGTAGCCACCGAACGCGGCGTGCGCGGGATAGAGGTGGTAGCAGTTGGTCCACACGCGCCCGGATTCGATCTGGCGACCGGCCCTGAAGGCCTTGTGCATGTCACGGGTCCAGACGCCGGCACCGAGACCGTAGAGGGTGTCGTTGGCGATCGAGATGGCATCATCGAAGTCCTCGAACGAACATACGGAGACGACCGGGCCGAAGATTTCTTCTTGGAAGACCCGCATCTTGTTGTTGCCTTCGAAGACGGTCGGCTGCACGTAGTAGCCCTCGGCGAACGCGCCACCGAGATCGGCGCGTTCACCACCGGTGCGAACGATCGCGCCTTCTTGCTTGCCGATTTCGAGGTAGGAAAGCACCTTTTCGAGCTGGTCTTGAGACGCCTGCGCACCCATCTTCGTGTCGGGATCGAGCGGGTTGCCGGGCACGGTTTGCTCGGTGCGGGCGACGGCGAGCTCCATGAACTGCTCGAAGATGTCGCGCTGGACGAGCGCGCGTGACGGGCAGGTGCAGACTTCACCCTGGTTGAGCGCGAACATCACGAAGCCTTCGAGACATTTGCTGCGGAAGGCGTCGTCTTCGGCGAGCACGTCCGAAAAGAAGAGGTTGGGCGATTTGCCACCGAGCTCGAGCGTGACCGGGATGAGGTTCTCCGAGGCGTATTGCATGATCAGCCGCCCGGTGGTGGTTTCACCGGTGAAGGCGACCTTGGCGACGCGGTCGGAGCTGGCGAGCGGTTTGCCGGCTTCGATGCCGAAGCCGTTGACGACGTTGAGCACACCCGGGGGCAGGAGATCGCCCACCAGCTCGAGGAAGAGCAGAATGGTGACGGGCGTCTGCTCGGCGGGTTTGAGCACGACGCAATTGCCGGCGGCGAGGGCCGGTGCGAGCTTCCAAGCCGCCATGAGCAGCGGGAAGTTCCACGGGATGATCTGACCGACGACCCCGAGCGGCTCGTGGATATGGTACGCGACGGTCTGCGCGTCGAGCTCGGCGAGCGTGCCTTCTTGAGCGCGGATACAGCTCGCGAAGTAGCGGTAGTGATCGATGGTCAGGGGGAGATCGGCGGCGAGCGTCTCACGCACCGCTTTGCCGTTGTCCCAGGTCTCGGCGACGGCGAGCATTTCCAGGTTGGCTTCGAGCCGATCGGCGATCGCGTTGAGGATGGCGGCGCGCTCGGCGACGCTGGTGCTACCCCAGGCGGCCTTGGCTTTGTGAGCGGCGTCGAGGGCGAGCTCGATGTCTTTCGCGTCGGAGCGGGGCACCTCGGTGAACGGCCGTCCGAGCACCGGGGTGATGGCTTCGAAGTAGCGACCGTTGACCGGCGCCACCCATTCGCCACCGATGAAATTCTCGTAGCGCGACTTGAAGTGGACGAGTGCGCCATCTGTGTTGGGAAATGCATAGGTCATCGAGATCGCCTCCTGGTCGTGATGGTGTGAGGCTCTCTAGAGCACGGATCGTGCCACCCGGATCCGACCGTACCTGCGTCGATGAGTACGTGGACGCTACGTCGCAGCTCGCGACAGGTGTTGCGTTTCGCTACAGGTCACCGGACATCGACCGCGACCCGGCCTGTGTGGAGCTGATACATTCTCAAAAACCAATGGGTTGATATCCGATGCTCTATCTCAGCTCGCCAGACCAAGGATCGTGGCAACGTTTCGTCGGTGGCGAAACCGTCGACCTATCCGACGATCTCGCCAAAACGTGGACCCGGTCGCTCTCCGCCGGCGCCGATTGGCGGAGTCCGCTCGCCTCACGCACCGATCCGTTCGTCGATCAACAAACCACCCGTGAGCGTCAAGAAGCCGGTGAACGCGCATGGCGTCACGTCGCACCGGTGCTCGAACGGCTGTCGATCCAGCTGGCGCGGAGCGGCTTTCTCGGCGTATGGGCCGATACCGACGGGGTGATTCTGCATCGTCGCGGTGGCGGCACCTTTCTCGACAAGGCGCAACATCACGAGCTCTTGGAAGGAGCGAATTGGAACGAAGCGGCACGGGGCACCAACGCTATCGGCACGGCCTTGCGTGAGTCGTGCGAGGTCGCGGTGCTGGGCCGCGCGCATCTTCAAGAGCCCAATCACGATCTCGTTTGCTATGCCGCGCCGATCCTGTCGCCACGAGGCGTGACGCTGGGCGTGCTCGACGCCACCAGCCACCTCGGTTGCGCCCACGACATGGCGCTCGCCACCGTGGTCGCGGCGCGGCGCACCATCGAGCTGGCGCTCAAGCTCTCGGCCTATCGTGACGCTCTTCCCGGTGGTCTCGACGAATTGCGCGACCTGCTCGATCGTTGCGCCTCGCCAGCGTTGCTGGTCGAGCACGACGGCACGGTGCGCGCCGCCAACGATCGTGCTCGGGTCGTGCTCGACGATCGACAGACCACCGATTGGTCGTGGCGTGCGCTCGAGCGTCAGCATCAGAGCCCGACCTCGATCGAGCTCGTCGATGAACGTGGCGCCATCTCTCGCTGGCGACCTCGGATCGAGCCGATCGGCCCCGACGATCGCGCGATGGCCGCCCTGGTCTTTCTCGAACCCGTGTCGACGAGCGGCGCGCGAGTCGCCGGAGCCGCCACAGAGCCCATCGAACGCACCTCACCGTCGCTCGATCAGCTCTACGGTCACGATAGCGGGCTGCAACACAGCCGGCGCATGGTGTCGCGACTCGCGCCCACCGAGCTGCCGATCCTCATCGTCGCCGAAACCGGCACCGGCAAAGAAAACCTCGCCCGCGCCTTTCACGAGCTCTCCCCTCGTGCGCGTGGCCCCTTCGTGGCCATCAACTGCGGCTCGCTGCCCGAGACCCTCGTCGAATCCGAGCTCTTCGGCTACGCCCCCGGCGCCTTCACCGGCGCCAAGCCCGGTGGCGCCCAGGGCAAAGTCGCGGCGGCGAACGGTGGCACCCTCTTTCTCGACGAAGTCGCCGAGCTCCCCGTCTCCGCGCAGGCCACGCTGCTCCGCGTCCTCGAATCCGGTCGCTACCACCGCGTCGGCGAAGCCACCGAGCGTAAAGCCGACATCCGCATCGTCGCCGCCACCTGTCGCGACCTCGAAGCCCTCGTACACGACGGCACCCTACGCGCCGACCTCTACTTCCGTCTCAAAGGCGCGCGGCTCACCATGCCGCCGCTGCGTCAACGCACCGACCTCTCCTTCCTCGCCAACCGCCTGCTCCAAGACCTCGCCACCCACTACCGCGCCCCCCACTGCCCCACCATGAGCACCGCCTTCCTCGACACCCTGCGCGCCTACCCCTGGCCCGGCAACGTCCGCGAGCTCAAAAACACCCTGCACGTCGCCTGGGTGCTCGGCGCCGACACCGCCCACCTCACCCCCGACCATCTCCCCGAAGACATCCGGCACCACGGCCAGGCACAGCCATCCTTCGATCAGGCGCCGAAAAATCGTCTGCAAACCGAAGCCGAAGCCGTCCAAGTCGCGCTCGACCACGCCAACGGCAATATGAGCCAAGCAGCCCGGTCACTCGGCGTCGCGCGCAGCACGCTTTATCGGCTGTGTAAGCGTCATGGGCTGGGGTGAGCAAGTCGACCGCGATGTCAGGTGTCGCTCGGCGAGCGAAACGCCCTGCGGAAATTCGCCACACCCACCCCGGAGAACCGGACAAAGGCACGGCGAAAGCTGCTTTGATCTCGATACCCGAGCTTCTCGGTAAGGTCTCCGAGACTGATGTCGGGATCGTCGGCAATCATGCACTTGGCGAGGTCGATTCGATTCTCACCGATCATCTCCCGGAGCGTCACGCCGCAGCCCAGGGCGAGCCGTTGGGCGCTCCGAACCGACAGATCGAGGTTTCGCGCCACTCCGGCGACTGAATAGTCACCATGTCTGATCGCTTTGCCGACCGCGCGCCTCAAGCTGGAGTGCTCGGTCGAAAAACCCTGTCGGTTCCGCAACCGAACCTGCTCGTCGAGATAGCGAATGCCGAGTCGATACAGCACCGGATTCGCGTGGACGTTCGCGGTCTCCAAGACGTCTTTGCTGAACACGAGAACGTGGTCTCCCGGGAAAACGCCAAAGGTCACGCGGGTGTCGAAATAGGCCCGATAGCGATCGATCTGGCCGTTCGGTGTATAGCCCAGGCTGATCTCGGCCAACCCGCCTTTCGTGCCGATCGACTCTCGAATGAGTTTCCAGAACATGGCAACGGCGATCTCGCGGAACATGCCGTTGTCGAGATGCCCCATGGGATGGGGAAAATGATAGGCGACGTAGGACTCGCTCTCGTCGACAAAGCTCCCGAGACGCGCTGACAAGATCCAGGCAAAGTCGAGAAAAGTATCCATGGCCGCACGGACCGTCGGTGCGTAATAGGCCGCCCGCTCGATGCCACCAAAATAGGAAAAAGGGGTCCGCTCGGCGATGTGCAACGTCAAAGCGGGATCTTTGCCCGAAGCCTCCAGACGCTTCATGAATCTCGCTGGTCGGTCGTCGGGCACCATGCCATCGAAGCCATGAAGGGTCCGGACACGGACTCCGAGCTCCTCGGCAATCTCTTCGAGGGATAGCCCACACCTTTCGGCAAATGCCACCACCGCCCGCACGGTGGACATCGCGGTCTTGTTTGGCTGCTGACTCGAACCGGGACGTGACGTCGAAACCTCGTGTGCGCTACCCATCTGCTCGCCGAGTCTCCTCGTGTCTTTGCGCGTTGAAACGGTAGCACGACGCAGGCGCCGATGCTCCGTACGGGTCATATGGCGCGAAATGTCCACTGAGTCGCTTCAGATGGCGTGAAGTGCTGTCGCCAATCGAGGTGGATTCTCTTAGCTTTTCCATAGGGATGACAGTTGTGGGACGGGCCCACCGTGGCCGGTCGGGATTCCAACTCGAGAAAGGACTTCACCATGTCGGGCACGGACGAGAAGCCTCGAGCACGCAACCCAGTGTCACGCTTGGCCGCGGAGCTCCTCGAAACCAAAGAGACGCTGCGTGCCGCATGGCCGGTTCTGTCGCGGGCGATCCGATCTGGACAGCTCCTGCGGCCGCAGTGTGTCCTCACGGATCCGGATCCCGACATCCAGTGTGACTACGACATCGCGATCCCGATGAGCGAGGGTTTTTCTCTCACCGCGAATGTGTTTCGGTCCAAGAAACGCCTGGCGAACGGGGAAGCAAGCCCGGTCGTCATGTGTGCCCACCCGTACGACAACCACCTCACGCCGGCACTCGGCAAGACGCCTCTCGGTGGGCCGCCACAGCAATATCGTCTGATCAACCAAGCCGGTGGCAAACCTGAATTCTCGACCTTGACCAGCTGGGAATCTCCGGATCCGGGTTTCTGGGTTCCGGCCGGCTATACCTTGGTCAACGTGAATATGCCCGGTTTTGCCAACAGCGGCGGGCCAGCATCGATCATCTCGCATCATCAGGGCTCTTGCTATCGCGAAGCGATCGCGTGGGTCGGCTCGCAGTCTTGGTGTGATGGCAATGTCGGTCTGTGTGGCGTCAGCTATCTCGCCATCAGTCAATACCTCGCCGCCGCCGCGCCGTCACCGGCCGAGCTTCCCGCCGCGCTCAAGTGCATCTGTCCCTGGGAGGGCGTCACGGACATGTATCGAGACATGGCCTGTCCCGGTGGCGTGAACGATGTCGGCTTTCTCGATTTCTGGTGGCACACCGAGGTCAAGATTCCACTCAACAACTCGCGTGAAGACCTCATCGCCACCGAAGGCGCGCTACCCTTCGACACGCTGGCCAAACATCCTCTCTTTGACGACTACTGGCGAGCCAAGGCCGTGCAGCTTCACAACATCACCGTGCCGATGCTGGTTTGTGGCTCCTTTTCCGATCATGAGCTCCACACACAAGGCACGTTCCGGGCCTACGAGCAGGCAAGCTCGGAACGGAAATGGGTGTACACCCATCGCACCGGTAAGTGGTTGGCCTTCTATTCCGACGAGGTCAAAACCCTGATCAAGGACTTCATGGATCACTTTCTCAAAGGTATCGACAATCGATTCGCCACACTGCCACCCGTGCGTCTCGAAGTACGGTCGAGCCGCGACACCGTGCACGACGTCCGCTGGGAAACCGATTGGCCGTTGCCGCGGACCGACTATCGGCGGCTGTACCTGCACCGAGATGCGCTCTCTTTGTCCCAGCTCGAGACCGCGACGGAGACGAGTTACGCCGCACACAGCGAATCGGTGTCCTTCGACTACACCTTCGATGTCGACACCGAGCTCAGCGGCTATATGAAGCTCAAACTATGGGTCGAAGCGCGACCGGCCCAAACGGGCGACGTGCAGCCCGACGACATGATTCTCTGTGTCTTTGTCGACAAGCTCGACCGAGACGGTCGGCGGATCCGTTTTCACGGCTCAGTCGGACAAAGCGAAGACACCCTGACGCGAGGGTATTGCCGAGTCTCACGCCGCGCGCTCGATGAAGCCGCTTCGGTCGCGTGGCTACCCGTCACCCTGGGAACCCGAGAAGAGCCCTTGGCCGCCGGCGAAATCGTTCCGGTCGAGATCGCGCTCCGACCGAGCAGCACCTTCTTCACCGCTGGTGACGGCTTACGTTTGACCGTCGCACCCTTCGAAATCGCCCGCGCACCGATCTTCAAGAAAGACTCGAGTCTGAACGCGGGGAGACACGTGGTGCACGTCGGCGACCGATTCGATAGCCATTTGCTCGTGCCGATGATTCCTCCAGCGTGACCAGATCACAGGGAATCCGGCCAGTCCTCGATCCACACGACGTATTCGCCGATCGGTGTGTCCGCGATCGCATTGAGCAGCTTCCGGTCGGCGGTGACGAAAGGAGAATCCGTGGCGAACGCTAGCGCGAGGTAGAAGCTATCGTAGACGCTACGGTCCAGATCGACGGCCAGTTGGAAGCATCGGCAATGAGTCGGGCGCTCGGGACCGCATACCTCACGCCTCGACTCTAGCGACAGCTTGTAGGACGTACTACAATTCCTCCTTGGAGGTTTTGTATGCAACACCAAATCAGTCTCCGAGAGGCGAACCAGAACTTGTCGCGCTACATTAAGACAGTCGAGCAGGGAGTAGAGTTGGTGATCACAAGGCGCGGCAAACCGGTTGCCCGGCTCATTCCCGTAACTACGAAGCCAGAGCTGAGCCCCGAGCAGCTCGAAGCCCTTTCGCGTACACGTGAGCGTATGCGCCGTGGTCGCGATCTGGGTGGCCGTATGCCGTCCCGGGACTCGTTGCATGAGCGTTGAGCGCTTCAGCCTCGACGCCAACGTCCTCTTCTACGCAATCGATTCGCACGACCCTCGACGCCACGAGATCGCCGCGGAAATCATCGAGCACGCTGCCCTGAACCACGACTGCATCGTTGCCTTGCAGGCGTACTGCGAGTTCATCGCTGCCGCGACGCGGAAAGGGAAGATGACGATCGAGGAGGCCGGCGCCCAGGTCGCCGACTGGCAGACACTCTTCACGACGGTCTATCCGACCCCAAGCAGCCTGCCGCAGGCCCTCGAAGCCGTGGCACAGCACAATCTCTCCTTCTGGGACGCGATGATGTGGTCCGTGGTGAAAGACAATGGCGGCAACGTCCTCCTCAGCGAAGACCTTCAGGACGGCCGTACCCTTGCTGGCGTGCGGTTCCGCAACCCATTTACGGGCGAGGATCCGTTTCGAGTGACCGACTGAGGGCCGCCATGTCCGAACCAGACCGAGTCAGAGCACGTTGTGGCCGGAACCCGGTCACGGTGCAAGCATTGTCATCAGCGAGTTTAACCGCCAGCATCATCCCGGCGGATGACTGACAGACTGCGTCGATTGCCGGCCTCTTTTCAAACCTCACCTCACATCGTCGTCGATGTCATCCTTCGTGGCATCTTGAAGCCGAGATCGGTAAGGCGTGCCCCAAGATCTCCTAACGCCCGCGTGTCGCGCGCCTGGGGTCATCCAAGCTGCGACCGCTTCAGCAGCTGTCTGCCATGAACAACCGCCGCGACTTCGAGAGTCTCGTCATCGACAATACGGTAGATGAGCCGCCAGCTGAAGACCGAGACCTCGCGCAGATTCGGATCGCCAAACTCGGGAACGACCCTCCCCTTTCGCGGCGACCAGCGTAGTTTCTCTGGGGCAGAGTACAAGAGGTTGACGATCCTCTCGGCCTGCCAAGGCGAGTCGAGATCGATGTGCTCGCCGATACTCCTAATCTGGAGGACGGCTTTGCTGGACCAGCGAATCTCCGCTACTTCACCCACTTCTGGAGTTTCTCTTTCGCTTGCTCGTGAGTGAGAAACTGGCCTCGGTCGAGTTCGTCCAGTCCTTTCCGCACGCTCTCGATCACGTAGAGTTTGTAGCCAATGTCGTCCAGGGTGCTGTCATCGGGCATCTTCGTTATGACTTCGAGCACCTGCTCTTTGACGGTCATGCTGTACCTCCGAAATCGGTGACCAACAGGGCCTCTTGCACTGGTCCTCAGCCTACCAGAGCCATCTCGAGATCGGTCAGATCGTCGAGCCGCCAGCGGACCTCGAGATTCGCCACACCTCGCTTTCGAGCGACCGATGGTACTCACCTGCTCCGCTGTTTGAGACCATCAACCAGAGAGTCGTCCAAGTTCCTGACGAGAATCTGTGCCATGTGAGCTCCTCCGTACGTCGAGACTGATGTCGCTTCGACCTCTGCCCACTCAACCGTTACCGCCGCGACTCCAACACGACGATCGACATCGGCTCGACGTTCTTCCGTCGGCCTCGCACCAAGGCGCGATCGTGTCTCACCGGTAGCGCTATCAAGACGCCGACGCCAGCGTCGTGGGAGTCTCGGCGAACGAATGTATGACGCGTTTGGACCTCGGTTTGGTGAGCAAGCCGACTTGACCACGTTGACGGCAAGAACTAGCGTGCCGTGGTGGTGATGGCACCGAAGAATCGACCTGCGAGAGTTGATGAAAGGAAAGGAAGCAGATGAAAACCTACACCGCCGTAGTCGAGCGTGATCGCCAAACGGGCTACTACGTCGGTCACGTGCCAGGCTTTCCGGGAGCCCACAGCCAGGCGAAGTCTCTCGACGAGCTTCGCGCAAACCTCGTCGAAGTCATCGAAATGTTCTTCGAAGACGAGGATGATCTCGCCGTCACCGTCGACGTCATCGGGCCGGGTTTGGGCGCTCGGAAGCCGCTCATACCGAGCCGGGGCCGTCTAGCTTCCGAGATGATCATCGAAGACCGACGATGACCCTGCTTCCGGACACCAGCGCTTTGATCCAGCGATGCTGACGATGCTCATCTCGCGCGATCGGAGGCAATCAGCTCGGCCGGGTCGGGAAAGTCGCGACCGGCCAACTTGTCTCGAAGCGCGTGTGATCGAGGACGGAAGTCACCGATATCCTGAGGCACAGCCTCCTCGAGGATTCGTTTCACCTCGTTTTCGAGTGACCGATGATTCTCAGCTGCGCGCTGTTTCAGACGATCAACCAGGGAGTCTTCTAGGTTCCTGACGAGAATTTGTGCCACTTGAACCCTCCCGATATCAATAAGGGGTGCGAACCACGTGCACCATCTGGACTACCATGACTGGACCAGATTGCGGGGAACACCCAGTCTTGCGTCGATAAATTGGGTGCCGCTTGACACCTGTGAGTTCCAATCAGGAAACCACTGGTGCGCCACCAATACCCATTGACACCTCAATCGCTTTGACCGCAAGCTTTACACCGATGTCAGAAGCCTTGCCCAAGACCCACTGGCTTGCACGGCTGAGGTGCTCGAGCGTTCTGGGTCCGTCTTGAGCCTCAGCAGCTTCTTGCGCCTCTGCCAGGACAGCTAGCGCGCGATCGTGCGCGGTTTCTGTCGCGGTCTGTCGAAGCGCGTTGCGAAGCTGATCAAGCTCACCAGCGAGTTGAGCTAAATCGAGCTCGGCGGCAGATTCGCTGTAAACCTGTTGGAAGCTAGCACCTAACGATACACCCCCTGGCCCAACATAAGCTGCCTGGCCTCTGACTTCATAGCTATCTCCCATGAATCCATCTCCCAAGCTTAGTTGCCCTATGGTGCTTCGTTCAATAAAGATGTTCGCTCCGTAGACTCTATAGTCGCCATCTTTTGTCGTAACTGCTGGTAATGAGTCAACATCCGTTTCAGATCCAGAGTCGGTCGATGCGAAGACTCTATTCAGCCACTTGGATTGGAGCAGCGTGTCGCCTCTGAAACGATCGTATCGACGCATGAATGCATCAGCGAGTGATGAAACTTTCCTATGGACCTCGTCAGCGTTCTGTGTTCCATACACTGCCATCAGAGACTCATCGGTCCCGGAGTAGATTGGATCGATGACGAAGTCGGGTCCAAACCAAGCGATCTCAGCTCGCTTGAGCAGCGGGAACGTTTTGTCGTAGTCGCTGCGTCCGAAGTCAAACGGAGTTGCCTCGCGATCACGAATCGCATGTCGCGCGTAGGTAACTTCGAATTCGAGGTGATTCTGAATAATCTCGGCAGTCAACGCCAGAGGCGACTGTCTGTATAGAAGGGAGTAAGGAGTAACTCTCTCGAGTATCTGACGAATCTTCTCATCATCAACCAAATACATGATGTGGTCTCGATTCTTGGGCACAGAAGCGAGCAAAAAACCATCGCGATCAAGCTCCAGACCAGCTTCGGTCCGCACCAAGCTGTAAAGACTCGACGCCAAGCCTGTTTCGCTTGATTGAAAGCTATAAGCTGCGTTCTGCAACTCGGTACTGAGCAAAATATAACCATGTTCCAATAGCCGTTTGATTAGCTCAAGGACAAGATCTACCTTGAAGCTCTTCAACATCTTCGGAACATATAACTGCAGCTTGTCATATCGCGGCACAGTCTTGATCGAGCGAGTGCGCCGATGACGAGCAGTATCCGATACAGGCCCTAGCGGAACTAGCCTGAACTGGATGGAGTTGAACCGATCAGGTTCGGACCATTCAAACTTGTATCGATCACCGGAGATCTCGACCTCATCCATAGCTGAGTCGTAGACGGCGTCCGGAGCGAAATAGGCTATGCCTGTTCCAAGAAAACGGCAGATGAACTCAGCGACAGCCTCGTCGCCCTGGTTCGAGAGGTACAGGAGTTTTTGATCTCCCGCACGCTTGATCGCCCGCTGGATTTGAATCGAGAAGCGATTGACAGCATGCCAAATCAGCTCTTCTCTTGAGAGTCCGCTAGGCAATGGCGTAGCCACTGCACCGCCACCGATCTGCCAGTTCGTGTTCGCTCTGCCGTCTTGCCTGCTCTGGAAGTCGATCTGCATATCTTAGGCCTCCGGAGACTATACGTTCGAGGCAATGAGACTATTCGGATCTGATCCTCGATCCTCTATTCTCCGTTTGATTCAACATCACGCTACCGCCGCGCCTCCAGCACGACAATCGACATCGGCTCGACGATCTTCCGACGACCACGCGCCAGACGTGATCGCGTCTCACCCGTAGCGCTATCGAGACGCCAGCGCCAGCGGCGTGGGTGGGCGGGCAGGCGGAAGTAGACGCGTTCGGGGCTCGGGTTGATGAGCAGGAGGATGGCGTCGTCGTTGTGCTTGGTGGCCGGCTCGCTGGGAGCGGCGCGAAGGAGCATGGCGACGCTGCGAAGCTGGGCCCATTCGCCAGGTTCGGGGGGACGACCGTCTGGGGTGCGCCATTCGATTTGGGCGTCGTCCCAGTCCTTGCTGCCCAGGGCGGGATGGCGACGACGCAGGGCGGTGAGGGCGGCGATCCAGTCGATGAGCTCGGGATCAGCGGTGAGCCAGTCGAGCCAGGCGGTGTCGTTGTCTTGGCAGTAGACGTTGTTGTTGCCGTGTTGGGTGTGGCCGATTTCATCGCCAGCGAGGAGCATGGGGACGCCACGGGCGAGGAAGAGGGTGGCGAGCAGGTTGCGACGGGCGCGGGCGCGGGTGGCGCGGATGTCGGGGTCGGTGGTGGGACCCTCGACACCCCAGTTGCTCGAGAGGTTGTTGTGATGACCGTCGCGGTTGTCTTCGCCGTTGGACCAGTTGCGACGCTCGGTGTAGCTGACGAGGTCGGTGAGGGTGAAGCCGTCGTGACAGGTGATGTGGTGGATGGAGGCGAGCGGGCCACGGCTGTCGTAGAGCGGACGGTTACCGGCGAGACCGGTGGCGAGGTGGCCGAGGGTGCCGCGATCGCCACGCCAGACACGACGCGCGGTGTCACGAAATCGGTCGTTCCATTCGGCGAAGGGGGCGGGAAAACCGCCGAGACGATAGCCACCCGGGCCCAGATCCCACGGTTCGGCGATCCATTTGGCTTGAGAAAGCACGGGGTCTTCGAGGATGGCGCGAAAGAAGGGGGCGTCGGGGTTGAAGTCGATATCGGGGGCACGGCCGACGGTGGGCGCGAGGTCGAGACGAAAGCCGTCGACGTGCATGGTTTCGATCCAAAACCGCACGGTTTGCAGGACGAGGTCGAGCACGAGGGGCGAGCGGATGTCGAGGGTGTTGCCACAGCCGGTGTAGTCGATGAGCCAACGACGGTCGCGGAGCAGGCGATAGGCGTTGGCGTGGTCGAAGCCACGTAGCCCAAGGGTGGGACCGAGATGGTTGCCATCGGCGCTGTGATTGAAGACGACGTCGAGTATGACTTCGATACCCGCCGCGTGGAGCCGACGGATCATTTCTTTGCACTCGTCGACCTGTGCACCGTGGCCGCTCGAGGCGTAGCCGGAGAAGGGCGCCATCCAGGCGAGGGGGTTGTAGCCCCAATAGTTGCGCTTGCCCTGGGCGAGCAGGAAGCGTTCGCTGGTGAAGTGGAGGATCGGCAGGAGCTCGACGGCGGTGACCCCGAGCCGCTGCAGATGCTCGATGAGGACATCGGAGCCGAGTCCGAGATAGCGACCACGCTCACCGGGTGGCACGTCGGGGTGACGCATGGTCGTGCCCTTGACGTGACATTCGTAGATCACCGTGTCGGACCACGGCGTCCGAGGATGCTCGTCACCCTGCCAGTCGAAGGCGTCGTGGTCGACCACCACCGCGCGTGGCATGGCGGCGGCGCTGTCGGCGCTGTCGTAGTGGGCACCACCGGGACGATAACCGAGGGTGGAGTCGTCGAGCTCCACCTCACCCGTGACCGCGTGGGCCCATGGATCGATCAGCAGCTTGGACGGGTTGAAGCGGTGACCGTGCTGTGGCTCGAAGGGCCCTTCGACGCGATAAGCGTAGAGCTGCCCGGCATGGACGCCAGGCGCGTCGAGACTCCAGGTGGTTTCGTCGACCCGTCGGAGCTCGAGCTCCTCGGTCGCCCGATAGCCACGCACATCGTCATAGAGACATAGTCGCACCGCCGTGGCGTGCGTCGAACGGACGGTGAAACGCGTGCCACTGGAATCCGGCCATGCACCCGGCAGATCATGCCTATCGCGACTCATCGCGACCGGCTACTCGCTTTGCAGAGTGTAGATATCGAGCGCGTGCGGGTCGTCGGCGAAGACGTTGTCGAGACGACCGGTGAGCTCGGACATACGATCGGGTGAAACAAAGGCACGATGGACGATGATATGCGTCACCCCGGCTTCGGCAAGCGCGTCGAGTGAATCAGACGAAGGAAACGACTCCATGCGCTTCTTGAGAGCGCGAAAGTCGGAGGGAAAGAAGCCCGAGTAGCCGTTGACCATCGGTCGCCAATGACGCATCTGCCAATACATCCATTGCGCCGTGCCGACGTAGTCACGCGCCGTGCGACCTGGAGGAAAGGGCACGAAGGCGAGCACGGCGTCTGCGTCGGTCGAGGTCTCGATATAGGTCAACCAGGGTAGATCGAGATCGAGCGGGGGCAGGGGCTGGATGGTGCCCATCGTCGGCCGGAGCTCGAAGACGGCGAGCAGCGCGAGGACGAGCACGCCAGCCCACAGCCGACGGCTCTCGATTCGCCAGGCTCGCATGCTCATCTCGACCGCCAGCACCACGCATCCCGCCACGGCCAGCTGGACGAAGAGGGCGAAGCGGAAGTAGCTCCGCAATTGCTCGAGCCCTGGGAGGGTGCGGAGCACGCTCGCGGGTGAGATGCCGCCGAGGCTGGCGTTCGCTCCGAGTGAGAGCAGCCACGAGCCGATCAGCGCGATGCCGAGGGCGATCGCCGCCGGTCGAAAGCGACGGTTGCGCAGCCCGAATCCCAAGCCGACGATCAACGCCAGCAGTACCTTGAGCGTGCCAGGCCAGAAAGCACGGGTCGACGGACGCTCGGCGGTCTCGACACCCAGGAATGGGATGGTCTGCGGCCAGGCGCTACTCAGATAGTGCGACGGCTGCGCGCTTTGTTTGCGCACCGTTTCGATCGAACGCACGAAATCCTCACTCGCGGCGCTCTGGGCGAGCAGGATCGGTGCCGCGACCACGATGAAGACTACGACGGCCGCGCCGAGCCAAGCGTAGGTGTGACGACGACTGAGTTGCTTACGCCACAACCACAGGGCAACCGGGGCGAGCACCAACACCGCGAAGATCGCGGTTTGCGCGCTGATCGCGTAGGCCACGAGCATGGCGACGCTCAATTCGAGACCCGTTTGCCAACCCGGTTCACGCGCGAAAACGATGATGGCGCGGGTCAGCCACAGCACCCCAGCCAAGGAAACGAGCTGGAGCACACCCAGCTCCTGGTGGACAAAGGGCAAAAGCAGGATGATGCCACCCCCCACCAGGGCGGCAAACCAGCCCGTACCGGCGCTCCGTGCCACGACGATGGCGAGCAGAGCATTGAGCGCCAAGGCAACGATCAGGATGACGTTGTAGGCGGCGAGGATCGAGAGACCGATGGCCGTGAGCAGCGAAGCGAGCAGGCCGGTGAGCGGCTGTGGCTCGGAAAGCGCGAACGCATGCGTCGTGGGATGAAAGATCGGCGCATGCCAATAGCCGTCGTAGAGATGCGGCAGCCGATCGACATTCCACGCCAGACTCCAAAGGTTGAAGATCGGCACGGTGACGACCGGCTCGGTGCCGAGCGGAATGCCTTCATCGAGCTGTTGGGCGAGCGGCCAGGTGATCGCGAGCGCGGCGACGACACACGCCACCCCGATGGCGATCCAGATCAGCCACCTTTTCGACGACCCAGGGGCTGGTGCGGGGGCCGGATCCGCGCTGGCGGAAGACGGCTCGATCTCTTCGAGTGGTTGAGGCTGGGGCGCGCTCGGTCTAGGTGGCCGGCGCTTGGACCGCCGTCGCTTCTTGCGGGCCACGACCGGCCTCAGGAGCCGTCGCCACCCGGCGCGGAATAACGCACCGGCGCCGGGACGTCGGCCCCGGGAGGCAAGACCTCGACATCGATCCGAGTCTCACCCGGTGGCAGCAGGATCAGCTGCGCGGCGGGCAACACTCGACGGATGGTGGCGTTGTAGAGCTGGATCCGCGTTTGCCCAGGGGAACGCCGCTTCTGCGCCAGAAGCGCGTTGAAACGCTCGGCGGCACCCGCCGCGGCGGTACGTCGACCGTCGGCGGTGGCTCGGGCCTCGGAGAGCATCTTGCCGGCTTCACCCTCGGCGAGACGCAGACTGCGTCCCCGTGCCGCTTCGGCTTCGCTGACTTTGCGCGCCGCTTCGGCGCGAGCGTCACTCACCATGCGAAACGCGCTGGCGGCTTCCCGAGGCGGGTTGACGGTCTGTAGATTGACCGAGACGATGGTGAGACCGGCGCCGTAACGATCGAGATGACGCTGCGCCTGGTTGCGGACGTCGTTTTGCACCTGGGCTTTGGCCGAGGTCAGAAGCTCGTCGACGGGAGTGCCGGCGAACGCTTCGACCAAACCGGCGCGTACCGCCTGACTCACCAAGAGCTCGGGACGCGCGGTGGCGAAGAGATAGGCGCCGAGATCGCTGATGCGATATTGCACCACCAAGGTGGTCTCGATGAGGTTTTCGTCGCCGGTGAGCAGCTGCACTTCGGTGGCGAAATCACCTTCGACCGAAAGACGGAAGACTTCGCCGGTACGCGCCTTGACCACCGTATCGACACCCGGAATGCGGAGATGGAGACCCGGACCGACGGCGTCGTCGATCACGCGACCGAAGCGCAGCAGGGCGGCGGTTTCACCGTTGTCGACGGTGTAGATCCCCTGCGCCAGCACGCCGCCGATCAGCGCCACGACGAGAATCGCCAGGGCCACGCCCCAACGTTCATGAAGCGCGTCACGGGCAGCGTGAATCCAACGCACGGAAAGCGGTGGGCGTTCGTCCACCGGACCCGCTTCGGTCGACGACGCCGCCGCGACGATCGGCTGCGTGGCGATGCCCGGGCTGTCGCCTGGGTCGACGCCTGGATGATCGTGATCATGGCGATCGTGACCGTGGTGATCGTGACCGTGATGGTCGTGATCATGATCGTGGTGATCGTGACCGTGCTCGGGTCCGGGTGCCTCAGCCATCGCCATCCAGCTCTTCGAGCAGCGGCGAGTCGCTCTCGAGGAAGATGGTGGTGTCGCCGTCGATGATGGTCTCCCAACTCTCGAGGCTACGGAGAAAGCGGTAGAACTCGGGATCGCGGTTGTAGGCGTCGGCGAGCAAGGCGAGCGCTTCGGCTTCACCGGCACCACGCACCCGTTCGGCCTCGGCCTCGGCTTCAGCGAGGATCCGAGCGCGTTCGGCGGCGGCGTCGGCTTCGATCTCGAGCGCCTCCTGCTCGCCTTCACTCCGGTAGAAGGTGGCGATCCGCGAACGCTCGGCCTGCATACGCTCGATCACGCTGCGGCGGTTTTGTCGCGGCAGGTTGAAGCCGTTGATCGCCAGATCGACGACCTCGATGCCAAAGCTCTCCCGAGCCAACGCCGCGACCTCGGCCTCGGCTTGGGTCGCGACCTGATCGAGCACCACCGTGCCGGTGGCCATGCCCTCACCACCGATGGCGAGAAAAGCCTCGGTGGCGTTGCCGTCTTCGACGATCATCGGCACCGCACCGACCGCCGCGCCGAGCTCGGAGGCCACCAGGTCGAGCAAGCGAGCTTCGGCTTCGAGACGGGTGCGCACGGTTTGCGCGAAGCGGATCGGATCGGCCACTCTCCAGGTGACGAAGCTGTCGACCAGGACGTTCTTCTTGTCGAGAGTGAGCATTTCGGCGGGTTCGTTGTCGAAGACCAACAGCCGCGAGTCGATCCGCACGACGCTATCGATCGGCCACGGCGCCTTGACGTGCAGTCCCGGCTCGAGCCCGGTATCACCGAGCGGCCGGCCAAAACGGGTGACGATCCCGGTCTCGGTTTCGGCGATGGTGAAGATGCTCGACGAAAGCCACACGAACGTCAAGACGGCGAAGGTGACGAGCAGAATCTTGATGGCGGATTTCATTCGATCCAAACCCTCTTAGGGATCGTCCATCGGAAAATGGGGCATGACCGCGGGCGGTGGGGGCTGACGTGGCGCCTGTCGCCACAGCGTCACACCCTGAGGTGAGGAGCCCGGCGGCACGATCACCAACGGCCGATCGGCGAGCACCCGCTCGGCGGTCTCGATCCACAACAGATGCCGCAGGATGCTCGGCGCGCTGGCCCAGGCATCGGCGCGGGCGACAAAGGAGTCGGCCTCGCCGGTGGCGCGCTCTCGCTCACGCACCGCGGTGGCGTTGGCTTCGGCGACCCGACTGGCTCGTTCACCCCGGGCGCGTGGCACCGATTCGTTCTTTCGCTCGTGGGCAAGGTGAATGCGCGTTTCCTTCTCCTCGCGGGCGCTCGACACATCGCGAAAGGCGAAGACCGCTTCACCCGGAGGATGGATATCCACGACGTGGATCGAGGTCACGGCGATCCCGACCGACATGGCGTCGAGCCGCGCTTGCAGCGCCTGGTGGATGGCTTCTTCGATTTCGGCGCGACGGGTGGTGAGCAGGTCTTCGAGCGCTTCACCGGCGAGAAAACGACGCGCCACCGACTCGGCGTAAAGCGCCACCACGTCGACACTGTGATCGAGCTCGTAGAAGAAGGCCTTGGCGTCGGACAAGCCGTAGTGGACGGTGAAGTTCACCTCCACCAAACGCTCGTCGGCGGTGAGAAAGGTGGCCTGTTCGATGTCGGTATTCATCGCCGCCACGGTGCTGTGCCAGGCGTCGGGATCGGCGAATCGGCTGAGCTCGCGACGATTGGCGAAGCTGTCGAGATCGGTGTCGAAGCCGATATCGGTACGCCGCGAGTAGCCACTCTGTCGCGTCTCGATCCGACCGAAAGGCGCCGGCAAGCTCCAATGCAGACCGGGTTCGAGATCGGCTTCCACCAGCCGATCGAAGTTGAACGCGTAGCCCGAGCTTCCCGCGGGCACGACGGTAAAGCCACTCAGTAGCCAGCCGATCACCACGAGCACTGCCAGCACCGTCACCAGCCGACGTGTCGGGATCTTCGGCCATGGCGTCTCGGCGAAACCGGCACGGAGCTCGGCCATGCCCTGACCCCAAGCGCCTTTGCTGAATCGCCAGACCAGCAGACCGGCCAGGATGATGGCGCTCCCCCAGGTGATCGGACCGAACATGTTGTGGTCCGATGTCGAGGGCATGACGAGATCCCAGCCCACACCGAGCACCAGGGCTTCGAGCAACAAGCCACAGATCAGCGAGCCGATCACCACGCTGGCCAGGTAGACCTGGACGAAGCGACGACCGAAGATCCGCAGCAACAAGACGATGGTCGCGGCGTTGGTGGCCGGACCGGAAAGCAGAAAAACGAGCGCCGCGCCCGGGCTCAGACCTTTGGCCATGAGCGCGGCGGCGACCGGCGTCGAGGCCGAGGCGCACATATAGACCGGCACGCCCGCGACCAGCATCAGGAGCATCGGCCAGATGCCGGCGCCGAGACCGTACTCGGCCAGATTGTCCGGCACCAACGCCGTCAAGACACCGGCGGTGACGATACCGATGACCAGCCAGAAGCCCAGATCGTCGAGCAGCTCGGCAAAGCCATAGCGAAACGCCGGCTTGACGAGTACGTCACCGAGCTTGGGCGCTTCGTCGATCGGGTCGTCTTCGCCCTTCTCGGGCATCCGCACCCAGGCGACGAGCGCGCGCCAGGCATCCTTGGCCGCCGACTCTCCCACGCCGTGATCATGGTCGTGATGATCATGACCGTGGTGGTGATGATGGTGATGGTGATCGTGGCCGTGGTGATGATGGCCGTGATCGTGGTCATGGCCATGGTCGTGATGGCACGCGGCCGAGGCTTGCGCCTTGTCGTCCGGCGTCTCGTTGTCGTCGAGATAGGCGATCGAGCCGATACCGCCGACGATAGCGGTGATCACCGCCGAGATCGGTCGCGCGATCGCCATGACCGGGCCCATCAGACCCCAGGTGAGGAGAATCGAGTCGACCCCCGATTCGGGGGTCGTGGTGAGAAACGAAACACTCGCTGGCTGACTCGCACCCTTGCGTCGCATCTCGACGGTCACGGGCACCACGCCACAGCTACAGAGCGGTAGCGGTACACCGATCAAGGCGGCGCGAATCACCCCGGACATACCCGGCTGGCCCATCCAACGCTGGATGAGCCGACCGGGCATCAGGACATGAATGAAGCCCGCGATGCCGAGACCGAGCAACACATAGGGCGCCGCCAACAAGAACGTGCGAACGGTCTCGACGGCGATGGCCCAAAGCAAGTCGATCATCGGCGTGAGCGGGTCTCCATGGTCAGAAGGTGTAACGCACCGAGAGGGTGAAGTCGCGTCCCGGCAGGGTGATGTCGTTCTTGAGGAACGAGGTGTGCACCCGCGCTTCTTCGTCGGTCAGGTTGGTTCCACGGAGTAGGAGATCGAGAACACGGGGACCGAAGAAGAACCGGTAGGAGAAGCTAGCTCCGAGCAAGGTGTAGCCATCGGTCGGTGTCTCGTTCGTGGCCACCTCGTCCTGCTCGTCGACCCAACGAAGCTCCACCATACCGTGGATCCGTTCGTCGTGGTAGTGAAGGCTGCTGCCAAACCGGAGCGGCGGAATACGTGGCACGTTGCCACCACTGTCGAGCTCGGCGCGAACGAAGTCACCGGTCAGCTGGAGATCGATATGGCTGTTGCCCTGCTCCCAGAGCTCGGCGCGCAACTTACCTTCGGCACCCCAGAAGTCAGCGTCTTCTTGGGCGAATCGAACCACCTCGAGACCATCCTCTTCTTCACCCGTGAAGGATTCGAAGATGTAATCGTCGAATTGGTTGTAGAAGAAGGTCAGCTCACCGGTCACCGGGCCCTCCGTGCGTCGCAGCGACACGTCGATACCGAGACTGGTTTCTTCTTCGAGGTTCGGGTCACCGATTTCGAAGGCCTGCGTCGCGATGTGCGGACCGTTGGCGTAGAGCTCCACCGCGTTCGGCAGCTTGGTGGAACGCGCCACCGACACACCCAACAACCACGGATCAGCGATCTCGAAAACCGCGCCAGCGGACAGCGAAATGCCATCGAAGTCACGATCGGGCGCGCCCACGGCGGAGGTTTCCTGGGATTCGAAGCGGGCACCGAATTGCCAGCGCACGTTGCCACGATCGATTTCCTGGAAGGTGAAGATCGCGAAGCTGTTGGTCTCACTGGGTGGCACGAACGCCTCGGCACCGATCGCCTCGAGCTCACGCTGACCGAATTGCACACCCACCGAGCCATTCAGATCGCCGAATTGCTTCTGGAGGAATTCGAAGCGACCTTCGAAGCCCTCGTTGAAGAATTGGGTTCCCACCTCGGCACCCTCGAGCTCGGTGTGCTCGTAGTCGGCCCAGCCGAAACGGAGCTTGGCGCCACGGAACGGACCGAATTCACGATCGAGCGCGCCACGGAGGTCGACCCGCCGCTGTTCCATGTCGATACGGATGTCTTCTTCACCGTGCTCGTCGTGCTCGTCGCCGTGCTCGTCGTGCTCGTCTTCGTCATGGTCCTCGTCGTGATCATCGTCATCGTGCTCGTCGTCGTCGTGCTCGTCGTCATCGTGCTCGTCGTCGTCGTGCTCGTCATCGTGCTCGTCGTCGTGCTCGCCGTGCTCTTCGCCGTGCTCGTGACCACCGGGAATGCCGTATTGGGTGTCGAAGCCACGCACCGACACACCGAGAAAGCCGTCGTCGAAGAAATACGAAAAGCCAGCGCTACCGGCGGTGTCCTCGAGGGCACTGTTGGGAAGGAAACCCTCTGGGTTCTCTTCCTCTTCTTCACCATGCTCGTCATGATCGTCGTCGTGCTCGCCGTGCTCGTCGTCTTCGAGCGCGCCACGGCCGGGAATGTCGTAATCACCGGTATCACGCGTCATGGCGCTGACGTTCCACGCCCAGCGGTCGCTGCCACCGTAGAGCTCGACAAAGCCGGCCGCTTCTTCGGCGACGGTGCTGCCACGCAGCTCGATGGTGCCACCGATCTCGGTGCCGTAGGGACGCACCGGAATACGATCGTCGATGACGTTGACCACGCCGCCGATGGCGCTCGAGCCATAGAGCAAGGTCGATGGGCCACGCAGGATCTCGACACGTTCGATGGAAAAGGGGTCGAGGGCAACGGCATGGTCGGGGCTGGTGTCTGAGACGTCGAGACCGCCGATACCGTCTTCGAGCACCCGGATCCGGTCACCACCGAGACCACGGATGATCGGGCGGCTGGAACCGGGGCCAAAGTAGGTCGAATTGACACCGGGCTCTTGGCTCAGCGTTTCACCCAAGGTGGGTTGGAGACGCAAGCGAAGTGCTTCGCTCTGAAGGACATCGACGGGCTGGGCCAGCTCGGCCTCGGAACGGGGCACACCGGTCGACACGACGATCGAGTCGACCTGGGCGGAGAGTCGAACGGTGATCTCGACCGTGGTCGTGTCACCGGCGGCCACCTGGACTTCGGCGAGACCGGTACCGGAACGCTCGCTCAGAACCTCGACGAATTGGCGACCGGCCGGAACGTTGTCGAGACGAAAAGCACCGTCGGCGTCCGTGGTGGTTACGCGCCGTGCATCGACAACCGAGACCACGGCATCAGCGACGGGATCGCCACCTGGACTGAACACGCGACCGTCGATCTCACCGGTATCAGCGAGCGCGGGCGCGGCGACAAGAACCATGAGTAGGAACAAGATACGAAAGCTGCGGGACATGGATGTGCTGACCTCTTGAAAGTGAACGTACACACGCGACCCAGCTGGGTCATCACCGCCATGTCACTGCGAAACCAACGTGAAAGATCGTAAAGGCCGGATGAAGGCCATCACGACGAATCGCGAACGGTCATCGCTCATGTCATTGCGGCTAATGTAACAAGGCATGGTCGACATCGAGGGTCGATGTCGCAAGGGGAGACGAAGTTTTCTTTTTACGGGAGATCTGACGTCAACAGATCGGCGGCCCACGGGCACCGATGGCCGCGGACGCGGTGGTCTGAAGATGGAGCGTGCTGGTTGCAGTCTGACCGACAGGGGTCAAACCCACGACGACGGTCGCATCGGGACCGACGTCGCGATCGAACCGCTTGAGCTTCCAGATACACAACAAACAGAGATCGTCGTGCAAGTCCGGGCTCGGGCCCAAGGAGGCGTCGTGCTCATGACCTTCTTCGGCCAGCTCGTGGGGCGTGTGACGCAGCTCCGCCAGGCTGTGGTGCGTGTGATCCGTCTCGAGGAAGAAACCGAATTCGGCAACCCCCAGCATGGCGATCAGCATCCAGGTCGCGGCAGTCACGACGCGGCCGAACCGCGCACGAGCAATCATGACTGAGGAGTATATGTCAGCTACGAGCCTGGCGCTTCACTACACGACAGGCTCGTCGTGCTGCAACGCTCAAGCGGCGCGCACACGTACGGCCTCACCCACCTTGTCGAGCATCCAACGGAGATGGTCGTAATCGGGATGCTTGAGCCGGATCCACGCGTTGGCCATGTATCCAGCGGACACCGGTTGGGTACGCGAGCCGACGGGGGGTAGGTGATGATCGATGACCCACTCGGAAAAGCGATCGAGAATCTCCAGGCCTTCATAGCCGACGATCCGACCATCGCGATCCGGCCGTTTGTTGACGATCCCGGCGCTATAGCGTCGTGACGGCCGTTGCGACGGTGAACCGTGAACGATGGCGTGCGCCCATTCACGGTACACATCCATATCGTTGGCGGCGGTATAGAGATCCCAGGCTCCGACACCCGGAGGCCGACAGCCGATCTCAGAGAACTTGAGGCCCTTGGGTCCAAAAAACCATTCCATATGAGTCGCGGAGGTACCGATACCGAGAAGATCGATCACTTTACGTCCCATCGCCTTGACTTCGTCATAGCCGTCAGCGTCAATACGGTTGGTGGTGATGAACTGCGGCGAGATCCAACGGGTGCGCATCGCCTCGAGCACATTGGGGTAATAATGCGTCGCAAATTCATGCACGATACGTCCACCGATGGTGATCGTGTCGTAGAAACCTTCGTGGCCTTCGATGAACTCCTCCACCGCGACACTGGCACCTTGCGGCACGCCCGCTTCGATCAGGGCGACGTTGAGACCGGCTTTGTCGTCGGCACGCCAGGTTCCAGCGGCACCGGCGGCGTCACGCGGCTTGACGATCAGCGGGTAACCCACCCGCTCGGCGAAGTCGTGAATCTCCTCGGGGTCGGCGCTACCGACCGATTGCGCGCACGAGATGCCACCCTGGCGAAGCGCTTCCTTCATCGCCGGCTTATCGCGACACAAAAAAGTCGTGTGCACGCTGACGCCGGGAATGCCCGAGGCTTCGCGCACCTTGGCGGTGGGCAGCATGTGCGCTTCGATGGTCGCCTCCAGCCGATCGACCCATTCCCGTGCTTGCACCTTGCGTACCGCGGCGAGCAAAGACGGTTGGTGGACCACGGTCGGCACCTGCTCGTAAGCATGGAGCCAGCGACGCAGCTCACCAGTCAACGCCTCGGGAGGCGCTTCACCGATACCGGTGACCCGAGCGCCGACCTCGGCGAGAGCCCGAACGAATTGACGTTGGTTGTAGGGAAAGCTCGGCTCGACGAACAAGACGTGCATAGATACCTCGGAAGTCGTGGTCCCGCCTCGATGAACGCGTCACGCGGGACGGTTCCACGGCGTAGGGGTTGGAAGCAGTCGCGTCGGGTAGACAGGAAGCACACTTTCATGGCAAGAAAGCTCGCGTAGCTTACACCAAGGACATTGCTCGATCACCGTTATGCAACGCGACACACTCCGCGACACCGTCAAAGCGCGTGACCTCACGCGTGACCGCCAGGAAGATGGCGCCGACAGCCCCGATGCACCTCCCCGGGGAACCCTGAACCCGGAAAGAGGACAATCGGTAGCCGGACGCTACGAGCTCATTCGCGAGCTCGGTCGTGGTAGTCGGGGCGTCGTTCATCTCGCTTACGATCCGCACCTCGACCGACAGGTGGCGGTCAAAACGGTGGATCCAGCCATGATCGACGACGAGGCACGCGAGCGGTTCCGACGTGAAGCACGCACCATCGCGCGGCTCGAACACCCACACATCACCCCGGTCTACGATTTCGGTGAGCGAAGCGACGGCACGTTCTTCCTTGTCATGGCCTCGATCGCCGGAGCGAGCCTCCGCGCGCTGCTGAAGCGCAAGCATCGTCTCGATCCCACCGTGGCGGTGGATTTGGCGATCCAGACCGCCGATGCCCTCGCCTACAGCCACGCCAAGGGAATCGTGCACCGCGACATCAAACCCGAAAACGTCATGGTCTGCCGCGGGGACACGGGTCTGCGGATCAAACTGGTCGATTTCGGCATGGCTTGGCGGATTCGTCCTGGCGAACGTCCGGAAACGGTCGAAGGCACGCCGCTCTATTTGAGTCCGGAACAGTTGCGTTGCGAAGAAGTCGATGGTCGAACCGATATCTGGGCCTTGGGCGTGCTGCTCTATGAGATGTTGATCAGCGCGCCACCGTTCAGCGGTTCGATTTCGAGCTTGATGCGTCAGATCTTGTCGGCCACGCCGGCTTCGCCACGAGCCCGTGGCGCGAAGATCAGCACGCGTTTGGACGACACGATCATGCGTTGTCTGGCCAAGAATTCGGCCGATCGTTTTCCCGATGCCACCAGCCTGCTCGACGAGCTGCGCACGATCCGTACCGAGCTCGAATCCTCGCCCAGCGATAGCGATATCGACAGCACTCGTATCGACGACTCAGGTATCGACGACTCAGGTATCGACACCGCGCGCCTCCTCATCGAGCTCGGTGATCGGCTGCTCAGCCAAGCGGAGTACCACGCCGCCCGCGACGCCTACCAACGCGCGTGCGAACGAAGCTCACGCGACGATCTTTCCGCGCTCGGCGTGTTGCGTTGCGCGCACGTGGAACACAAGCTCGGTGAAGGTGAACGGGTCCTCGAGCTCTGCGCCCAGGGGGTCGAGCTGGCGCGCGACGCGCCCCTGATCAACGCCGAGCTCATGGCCCTCGCCGCGCTCGCGCACTGCGCCGCCCACCGCTGGACCGAAGCGAGACATCACGTCGCCCGCGGCGAAGCCCTGCTCGCATCGAGC
The DNA here is from genome assembly GCA_039184055.1 of Acidobacteriota bacterium. Taxonomy (GTDB): domain Bacteria; phylum Acidobacteriota; class Thermoanaerobaculia; order Multivoradales; family J023; genus JBCDBH01. Next base: position 12,109 of record JBCDBH010000005.1, on the reverse strand, counting down.
ACCGCGCCCGCGAACGATCCGGCCCGCCTCACCTGCCAACTCTGCCTGCTGCGCGCGCACGGCAATTGGCTGGTCGGTACCGGACGAAGCGGCTTGGCGCGCCAGACCTTCGAGCACGGCATCGAGCTGGCACAACGACTCGACGACACCTGGGAGCAATCGATCGCGAGATTCAATCTCGCCGAAGCCTGTTTCGTCGACGGCGATGTCGACGCCGCGCTCGAGCATCTCGCCGTCGCCGAACACGGCAAACAGGCGATCGGTGATCGCTGGGGGTTGTGCTGGGTGCACTGGCTACGCGCCCGCATCCAGCTGACGCTGAAAAGCGCCGACGAAGCTCGTGACCAGGCGCTACAAGGTGTACGCATCGCCGAGAAGATCGAAGACCGCACGCTCCAGGCACGGCTCTACACCATCCTCGGCACCGCTCTCCTCGAGCTCGGCGATTGGGACGATGCGATCGACGCTCTGGAGCATGCCGCCACGATCGCCGAAGAGCTCGATGCTCCCACCGAGCTCGCCACGGCTCGACGCTGTATCGTGATTGCGCGTGATCGGCGTGAAGGACGTGAAAGGCGACGCGTCCGCCGGGACTCGTGAGCCCGTACCGTCGTACCATCAGCCCGTCGTCGATGCTCAAGAGCGATAGGCTGCTGTCATGGATCAGCCGCTTCGCCGACTCGCGCATCAACTGGGTCTCTTGCCCAGCTATCACGACGCCCTGACCAAGCAAGAACATGTCACCAGTGACGAGACGTACCGCCGTCTGCTCACGGCTTTGGGTGTGACGAGCACCGACGACGTACCGGCTCCCACCACCATCCCTTTCTCGGATCGACCCGCTCTGCCCTGCCCGCGGGTAACGGAACGAATCGCCGCGGGGCGCGCGTTCGGACTCGCGGTCAATCTCTACAGCCTCGGCGGTGAACGGAATTGGGGTGTCGGCGATCTCGGCGATCTCCGACGACTCGGCGTGGCGGCGGCGGCGCGCGGGGTCGATTTCGTCCTCCTCTCCCCTCTTCATGTCACCCAGGGTCGATGGCCGGCGATCAGCCCCTACTCGCCGATCAGTCGGCTGTTCCGACAGCCGCTCTATATCGATGTCGACGCGGTACCCGAGCTCGACGAAGACAACGACACCCGCGCCTGGATCGAATCACCGGACATCGAGGAGCGGCTGCGCACGCTCCGCGCCGCCGTGCGTGTCGATTGGAATGCGACGAGCGCGCTCAAAGATGAAGCGCTACGGCGACTCCACCGAATCTTCGTGACCCGACATCGCGATCACGACACCGGCCGAGGCGACGCGTACCGCGCCTATCGTGAACGCCATGGCGATCTGCTCGATCGCTTCGCGATCTTTCAGACTCTCGCCGCGCATTTCGGTACCGACAGCTGGCGAGCCTGGCCCATCGAGTACAACGATCCTCGACAACCGGCCGTCACCAGGTGGGCGAACGATCACGCCGACGAAGTCGACTATCACCGCTGGCTGCAATTCGAGCTCGACCGTCAGCTCGCTGCGGTGACGACGAACCTCCGCGAAGCGGGTATGCGGATCGGCTTGATCACCGATCTGGCTCTGGGTACCGCCGACGGCGGGTTCGATCCGTGGGCATTTCCGGGTCTCTTCGTATCCGGTGTCGATCTCGGCGCGCCACCCGACCCGCTCGGCCCCGACGGACAGAATTGGGCCTTCCCACCTCTCGACCCTCGCGCCCTCGCCGCCGACGACTTCCACTATTGGCGTCGCTTGCTCGAAGCCACGGTCGAGCACGCCGGTGGTATCCGGATCGATCACGTCTTGGGGCTGATCCGACAATTCTGGATTCCGGGCGGTGAGCTGGCTCGCCATGGCGCGTATATGCGTCAGCCGACCGACCAGCTCTTCGCGGTGCTCGCCGAGGTGTGTCGCGGCGCACATGCATTGGCGATCGGTGAAGATCTGGGCACGGTGCCCGACGACATGCCGTCGACGCTGCATCGTTGGGGCGTGCTGTCCACCCGTGTATTGCTCTTCGAGCACGACGGGGAAGGACGTTTCCACCCACCGGATCGCTGGCACGACCACGCCCTCGCCACCGTCACCACCCACGATCTGCCGACCTTGGCCGCCATCTGGTCGGGCTCGGATCTCGATCTGCGTTTCCGTCTCGGTCTCTATGACGAGCGCGGTCTCGACGACGCACGACAAGACCGCGCTCGGACACGCGAGCAATTGAAGGCTCGTCTCGCCGCCGAAGGCCTGCTCGATTTCCACGCCGACGTGTCGTACGAACGCCTGGCGCCAGCGGTCCACGCATTCCTGGCCCGCTCACGCGCGCCGCTCGTCGCGGTGTGGTTGGACGATTTGGCCGGTGAAGAGCGCCCGGTCAATCTGCCGGGCGTGGGACTCGAACGATTTCCCTCCTGGACACGACGTCTCGCCGCCGATGCCGTCGATGTGCTCGACACACCGCTCGCCACGCAAATCCTGACCGCGACGGCGAATGAACGGCTTCCGCCGGGATAAACCGTTCAAAACGACCACGCCCATCCTGACCTACAAGACTTTTACACCGCCAAACCGGCCAAAATCGCCCAAAACGTTCAAATCGGTCTTGCAATTCGTTCGTGGCTAGGTAATATAAGCGTGCAACGCGGCTCCAATCAGGCAACAACGTCGATCAGAGACCACGTGCTCGGGAAATAACCGTCATGCAAGACTCCATCCTCCAGCGTGTCGCACAAGGCGATGGCAAAGCTGTCGACGACTGCCTCGATCAATACGGCAACCTGATCTGGTCTCTCGCTCGTCGACATTGCGGAACGCAGGATGATGCCGAGGATGCAGTGCAGGAAATCTTCATCGATCTTTGGAAGAGCGCGGATCGTTTCGATCCAACCAAGGCTTCCGAGGTCACCTTCATTTGCATGATCGCCCGCCGGCGCCTCATCGATCGGCGCCGCTACATCATCCGGCGCCCGCAGACTGAGAGTCTGGTCTCCGAGGAAGGCGAGCTTCGTGACGTGGAAGACTTCGGCGCCAATCAGGCCGAGGTGCTCGCCGAAGCCGCGCTCGCCTCACGCGCGCTCCGCCTGCTCGACGAAAAAGAGCGCAAGGTGATCCTGATGTCGGCATACCAGGGCATGTCTCACGGACAGATCGCCAAGAAAACCGGGTTGCCGCTCGGTACCGTCAAGACTTATATTCGTCGCGGACTGATGCGGGTGAAAGACATGCTCCACGGCGACCCACGCGTGCTCCAAGGGCTCAGCGCTTGACGGTCGAAGACGACCGTCGCCTCGATGATCTCCTCATCGAACAGGCGACGGCCGGTCTCGACGACGTTTCGGGCGCTGATCTCAAGAAGCGCCTAGCATCCCGACCCGATATCGATCCCGAAGCGTACGAGCTCGCCGTTGCCGCGGTGACGCTCGCTTATTTGCGTGTGGAAGAACCGATGCCGGAATCGGTCCGTGAGACCCTGCGACACATGGCACCCGAACAACGATCCGACTTCCCCGAACCGATTCCTCACCCTTCGGCTTTTTCTCCGCCATCCAAACGGGAAGGGCGGGATCTCGGCTATTGGAGTGGCTGGATCGCGGCGGCGGCGGCGAGCGTCGTGGCGGCGATCGGCTGGTGGCCGAGCGCCGAAGTCACGCCGATTGCCCCCACGACCTCGAACGCCACTGTCGTGGCGGCCTCAGCGCCGCCGACGGCCGCCGACCTTCGCAGCACCCGCCTCGCCAATGATCCGAATGTGCCACGGGCCGATTGGCAGGTGCCAGAAGGCGCCCAGGTCATCGAGATTCGAGGCGATGTGGTGTGGGACCCCGAAGCACAAGTCGGCTGGCTGCGTTTCACGGGTTTACCCACCAACGACCCCGAGATCGAGCAATATCAGCTGTGGATTTTCGATGGCGAGCGTGATGAGCGCTACCCGGTCGATGGCGGGGTCTTCGACATTGCGAGCGATGGCGAAGCGGTGATCGCGATCGACGCCAAATTACTCGTCTCGAGCGCCACCCTCTTCGCGGTGACGGTCGAGTCTCCGGGAGGCGTGGTGGTGTCGGACCGCTCCCGGATCGTCGCCCTCGCTAGCCTCGATAGTTGACTGACTGACCGTCGCTGACCGTCACTCACCGCCGACCGACGGCGGCTTCACCAGCACGTTCTCGACCACATACGAGGCGGTTCCCGCGACCTCGTCACGTAAACCGATCGCCACCGCGTGGTCGCCACTCCGCATCAGCATCTTCACTTCGTATAGAAAATCCTGGGTACGCGCCTCGGCGATCTGAAAGCCGGGGATCACCAGAGGAATATCGGCCGAGCGCACCGGCGCCTCGCGACCGCTCCGGTCACGCGCGGCGACAAAAAGACTCATCTGGCCACGGTGCACATCACCCTGTTCGAGCATCTCGACCCGTGCGATCGGAATCCGAATACGCAGAGGAACGAGAAAAAGCGACTCGTCCATCGGCAACGGCTCGGCGACGTCGACAGCGATGTCGAGACGATTGTCGACCAGCTCGAAGTTGAGCGCGCCACGTGTCCGGTCGGCGAGCTTCTGATCAGCGTCCTTGCGGGTGACGCTCCGACGATGACGGACCGTAAGACCCGGCTGGGCCACGTCGACATCGATACGCATCGGAATGTCACCCGTCTCCTCGTCGAGTAGGAAACCGATCGAGTAGTAGCTGTCGAGATCCTCGTCGATCTTGGCGAGACGTGGATCCGCCTTCGTCATGTTGAAGAGCGCCTTGCCACCCGTGCCGTCGGCGAGCGTGTTGAGACCGTCTTGAAAGGACGCCACGCGTACGAATTCGATATTCGCCGTGCTGGCGCGTTGATCGAGCCGAACCTGACGGCCGGCGGGTCGCGGGCCGTAGGCTTCGAGCGAGAAGATCGTCACATCGCTCGCGTTGGCACGCTCGATGACCTCGTCCAGCACGCCTTCCGTACGGTAATTCAAGGCATCGCTGAGCGCCGCCGAGGGCGTGTAGTAGTCACCGGCGAGACTGGCGTTGCTGACATCCGTCGCCTGCTGGAGCCCCGATGCCGCTCCCGAGCCACCACAGAACTCGCGCACCCATTCGGCGATCGGCGCTCCCGGATCCGCCGGCAGCCCATCGCTCACCATCATCAACGCCCGTCGACCCGGCACGCTTTCGAGCGAACCGACGAAGCCTTCGAGCGCCTGGGCGGTCGTCTGCACCTCGTCGCGTACCGATGCCATGAAGGTCCGCGCCACCATTCCCATCTCGTTGGGGCACGGCGTGCCGATCTTCTCGTAGGCATCGTGAAGCTGCAGCATGTCTTCGATGGTCGCGCGATGTCGTTCTTCGTTCTGTACACCGAAGCTGGCCATGTCTCGGAGCACATCGATGCCCTCACGCACCTCTTCGAGATCATCGGTAAACGACACGATGGTCTCGACGACGTTGGTGCTCCGCGCGACCATGACGCGATCGCCCGGATCCATCAGGTCGTCGAGCACACTGTAGAGCTCATCGAGTTTTTGATTGCGGTTGAACGGCGCGAGATGCAGGTCGTCGATCAACACCACCAAGAACAGCGCGTCGTCGGTTGGCGCTTCATCGGCCGGGCTCACCGGATCCGAATCCGAGGCGACCTCGGAGTCGGTGGCTTCTTCACGACGCACACGCTCCTCGACGGCATAGAAATTCGAAATCGGTGTCGACTCACCGTCGACCGTGAGCGTGAAATCACCACGCTCCAGACCCAATACCGGACTGCCATCCGAGTCGGTCACCCGCACCTCGACGTTCATCACCTCGACGCCGATCACCTCGCCGAACGAAGCGAGAAGATCGGGATCGTCCGCCGGATCCTGTGATTGAGCGAAACCGACCGTGGCCATGCAGAGCACCGCCACCATCCAGAACCCACCTAGTCGCATCGATCGCATCTCTGTCCCCTTCCAACCTGCATTACCCATCGCGTTCAGTCCATGGTGGCCGTTCTGCGTACCGTGACCGGCACGTACTCGACCAGGAACGAGCCTACCTTGCCGACGTCGTCGTGCACACCGATCGCCACCGTGTGATCACCCGGTCGCATCAACATCTCGAGCGTGTACGAGAAAAGCTTGCCCTTCACCGCTTCCCGTTTGTCCTTGGGGATCGTCACCGGGATCTCTTGCTGACGCACCGGCGCGGTGCGACCCGCGCGGTCACGCGCCGCGACATAGAGACTCAGCTGGGCTCGATAGTCGTCACCTTCGGGAAGCAAGGTGATCGCGTCCATCGGAATACGAATTCGCAGGGGCACCATGAACATGTCACCACCCGCCGAACGTGGCGTATCGACCTCGAGAGCGACCTTCATCGGGTTGGCTTCGAGATCGAAGTTGAGCGCGCCGAGGGTACGATCGTGGATCTGATCGGCCAAGGCACGGGGCATGAAGCTTCGCCGGTGCCGCACGTTGACGCCACCGCCACGAACATCCACATCGATGGTGAGCGGCGGATCGCCAGCGGCGTGAGCATAGCTAAAGCCCAGCGAATAGTACGTGTCGAATTCTTCGAGCAGGTCGTCGAGATACGGCTCGAGATCGGCGACATTGAAAAGCGCTCGTCCACCCGTATCGACGGCGAGCTTGTTGAGCCCGTCCTGGAGCGCCGCGACCCGTGCCCGTTCGACACTGCCGGTCGACGCCCGTTGATCCGAACGCATTTGCGCTCCCAACGAACGCGGCCCGATCGCCTCGAGCGAGAAGATCGTCACCCCGCTGGCGTTGGCTTTGGCGATCGCATCGTCGAGCATGCCCAAGGTATTGGAAGCGGACGAGTCGCTCGCGACCTCGATGGGGCCATAGTGGCTGCCGAAGTTACTCGTGATGTCGAACCCGGTGTTGTATGCGAGAAGGCCGGTCTGGTCCGGACTGCTGAGCACCTCTTTCTGCACATTGTTCGCTGTACCCGACAGCCCTTCGGTCGACGAGCCACCGCCACAGAAGACGTTTACCCACTCGACGACTTCGGCACCCGGTTGCGCCGGCAAACCGTCACTCACCAGGAGCATGGCCTTACGTCCAGGAAGACTGATCAAGGAAGCGGACAGATCCTCGATCGCTCGGATGCTGGCACGAGCCTGCGCACGCAAATCGGAAAAATAGGCTCGTGCTGGAGCCCCCATCTCCTTGGGACACGGAAGTGGCTGGTCGGGAACCGACATCGACGCGTCGTGAAAAATCAGCATGTCCTCGATCACCGCGAGATGACGTTGCTCGGCCTGAGCACCGTAGCTGCTCATCGCCTGTAGCGTCTCGATCCCTTCCTCGATCACATCGGGATCGTCGGTGAAAGGCGTGATGGTCTCGACGATGTTGGTGCCACGCGCGATCATCACGCGATGGCCGGTGTCGGCCCGGTCACGCAAGAACTCGGCGAGCTCCTCGAGACGACGGTTGCGGCTGAACGGGCTCAGATGGAGATCATCGACCAGAACGACGAGAAAATGAGGTTCGACGGGTTCGGCTCGCGTCTCGACGGCGGGAGCGACGCCCTCCGTCGACGGCTGACGCCGACTGCTCTCGACAGCGTAAAACTGACTGATCTCGACGTCTTCACCGTTGACCCGCAGAACGAAGTCACCACGCCCCAACCCGGTGACGGGATCCCCGTCATCGTAGACGCGAACGTCGACGTTGATCACCTCGACATCGACCGTTTCGCCGAACTCACCCACCGGATCGCTCGGCGAGGCGTCTTGAGCCCATAGTGATGTCGTAATGAGCAAGGCGATCCCTACCGAGACAAGACGTGAACGAGCAATCATGATGGGCTCCTATCGAACAGCTTGTGAAACGATGGATGTCTGTCCCGCAAACACAGCAAATCTCATGCCTTCGTACTCTCCACGTATCGTGATTGCGAAACGATCTCGATCGTTCTCGAAGGAGGACGACCCGTCCTCCCTCGCGCGCGGTGATCAGTCGATCAAAACCGTGGATCCGGGCGCGAGCGACCACACATCCCACGCGCCGATCCCTTTGAGCGCAACCTGACGTCGGGTCAGCTGACCACGGTCGAGTCGGCCGTCACGTTCGTCTTCGAGCTCGTCGAGAAAGCGCTGATCGAAAACGATCTCGCCGTTCATCGCCTCCGGCTCGAGACGTGACGCCAAGATGATCGGCGGACCTTGAACATCGTAATGGCTTTGCGACGAAAGCCCCCACAAGCCCTCGTCGACATATCCCGTCACCAGAGCGATCCGAACCAACGTGCGTCGATTCCAGAAGCTTTCACCGGTTCGCGCCTCATAGTCGGCGAGGTAACGCTCGGCCGCGACGCGCAACTCGGGTTGCGCCGCGAGCTGGGCACGCAAACGCTGTCGAAACGTTTCGTCGAAATGCCCGACCTGCCGATCACGGATGTCGATCGCGGTCGCCAAGGCCACGCTGCAGCTCCCGCCGGGCAGCGAATCTTCGAAGCAATAGAGCGAGCCGTCACCAAGACTCTTGTCGAGAAAAACCTTGTCGGCCACGACATGATCGATCAAGGTGAACCACAAGTCTTGGAACAACCTCCGCATCCCATACGGCATATCGAAGGTGGTGCGGGTAAAGCTCGCCATGTCGATCTTCATGATCACCGTCTTGCGACCCCGAAAGAGCTTCTCGCTGCCACGGATCCGCTGTTGCGCCAGCAGTCGTTTGAGCCCGGGCCGAATGAACCGGCCGAAGAACGCCAGGGAACGCAGATCCTGGGTGTACACCTGAATGACACCGTAAAACGCCAAACCGGCGAACAGCGGCAAGAGCAACGGCGATGCGATATCACCGAGCTGCCCGGTCAAGTCGAGCAGGTGGAGCAAGTGGAGAATGAGGAGGAACACCAATGTCGATCGACTGGTACCCGCCGCCGCGGCGCGTGGCCAGACGATCAAAACGGTGACTCCGATCACAAAAGGCAAGAGGCTCGCCGCCCATTGCACACCGAGCATCGACGGATACTCGAGCCGACCGAGCTGCCAGGCGGCGACCCCGATGGCGATCAAGAGCAGCCAGAGAACGAGCGCGACCCGCCCGAGCACACGACGCGTACGACCCTCGGGACCGAGCCTGACGCCGTACCCAGCCAGCGCCAAACCTCCAGCGGCGACCGCCAATCGTCTGATCTCGGCCGCCATGCCATCACCGCCGTCGAGTCGACCGACGGCATAGATCACCACCGCCGCGAAGACCAACCCGAGCCAGAAGAGCTCCGGGTTGGCGCCCCGCGTTTGAATGGTCAGCAGGACCAGAAAGACAAAAACGACGATCTGGAGAATGGCCGCGAGCACCGCGAGTGGAGGTGCACCCGATAGGTCGGTGCCACCGAGAACGAGGGCCACGGTTCCGAGAACGAGAAACGTGACGAGGAGAATCGCCCGATGGATCTCACCGCGCACAAAGGCGGCGTGAAGCCAACCGAACCGACCGTCCTCGCCGCTCGTCGGCGTCGGACCATCGTCCACCAGCTCCCAGATCCCAGCCTTCTTCGGGGTCTTGTGCTCGGGCATATCGCCCTTCGATTCTATCCTGAGCCAGCATCCTTATCTGAATGTTGCAAAGAGCTCGATTGGACAGTACGAGCTTGTTCATCCAGGGCCTGTTGAAGATCGCAAAAATCGTAGCCCAACCCGATGAGGAAGAAGATCAGCGAGTCGGTGACGGGACGTGTGCCACGTTCCCATTCCGACAGGGTCGCTTTGCTCAGCGAGGCGCCGGTCCGGGATCGGATTCTCTCCGCGGCTGGACGCAACGACCGATACCCCGCACGCTCGCGTAGAATTCGCAAGGCATGCGGAAGTGCACCGAGCAAATCATCTGCATGTTTGGAATCTTTGTAAATCACCGGACGATTCTAGCGTGCTGGCCGAACCGTCGTGCATTCTTTGGGCTAGAAGTCTGTACGTCAGCCTTCAGCCGCCATCTCTTGCATGCGCTCCGCCTGAAAATGGCTCGCTAGAGGCTCGATCACCATGTCGAGCTCACCTTCGAGCACGGTCGGAAGCTGATGCACGGTCAGGCCGATTCGATGATCGGTGATGCGATTCTGAGGAAAGTTGTAGGTGCGAATCTTCTCCGAACGATCACCGCTACCGACCATGCGTCGACGTTCAGCACTCATCTCACTCCGCGCCTTCTCTTCTTCGATCTGAAGCAAGCGCGCCTTGAGGACGCGGAGCGCCTTGGCCTTGTTCTTGATCTGACTGCGTTCGTCCTGACAGCTCACCACGAGACCGGTGGGTAGATGGGTGAGCCGGACCGCCGAGTAAGTGGTGTTGACGCCCTGACCGCCAGGCCCGGATGCGCAGAAACGATCGACCCGCAAATCCTTCTCGGCGACATCGATCTCGACATCGTCGGCCTCGGGCATCACCGCCACGGTCACCGCCGAGGTATGGATCCGACCCGACGTCTCGGTCTGTGGCACGCGTTGCACCCGGTGCGTGCCACCTTCATATTTGAGCCGGGAATAGGCGCCCCGCCCTTCGACGATCGCCTCCGCCTCTTTCACGCCACCGACACTCGATTCCGACACCGACACCAGATCGACTTTCCAACCCTGACTGTCGGCGTAGCGGGTGTACATACGCAGGAGCTCCGAGGCGAAGAGAGTCGCTTCGTCACCACCGGTTCCCGCCCGTACCTCGAGCACCACATTGCGCGAGTCGTTGGGATCCTTGGGTACCAACTCGAGGCGAATCTCCTCCTCGAGCTCGTCCAAAGCGGCGATCAAGGTCGCACGCTCCTCTCGCGCCATCGCCCACAGCTCGTCGGTACGATCGAGCGCGGCGATCATCTCGTCGGCCTCTTCGCGCTCACGCTCGAGCTGTTTGGCGCGACGATACAAGCCGACCACGCGGTCGATCTCGGCCAGGGAACGGTTCACCTCACGATAGGCGTTGGGATCGGCGAGCACATCGGGATCGACCATCCGCTGGGTGAGCTCTTCATGCGTCTGTTCGAGTTGGGCAAGCTTTTGGTGCATCACGACAATTCAGGCTATCGGAGCGATCGCAACCAGTGCAAGCGGCGCTAGCACGCCTTACAATCGCAACGAACACGAGGAGATGCCATGGAACGCGATCAAGCCTGGGAAATTCTAGTCGAGCATGTTCAGGATCAGGGTCTACGGCGACATATGGTGGCGGTCGAAGCCGCCATGCGCGCCTACGCCGAGCATATGGGCGGCGATCCCGATCGCTGGGGCATCGCCGGTCTGCTCCACGACTTCGATTGGGAGATCCACCCCACCATCGACGAGCATCCCGCCAAGGGCGTGCCGATCCTTCGTGAGCGTGGGGTCGAGGAAGACATTCTGCAAGCGATCCTGGCGCACAACACCGCCGGCACCGGTGTCGAGCGCAAGGAACCGATGGACTTCGCGCTCCTCGCCTGTGACGAGATCACCGGGTTGATCATCGCCGCTACGTTGGTACGACCGCACAAAGACATTCGCCAGCTCAAGGTCAAGTCGATCAAGCGCAATTGGAAAGACAAACTCTTCACTGCCGCGGTCGATCGTGACGAAGTAGCCGAAGCGGTCGAGGACTTCAGCCAGGCCTGCTTCGACGGCAAGCTCGGGCTATGGGATCACGCCGGCAACGTGCTCGCGGCGATGCAGGGCGCCGCCGAGGCGCTCGAGCTCGACGGTCGACTGGCCGCCTCGTGAGGGAAATCCACGATAGCCTTGCCACGACGGACCGACCTGCAAACGACGCACAAGGAGAGAGCGTATGTTCGGCTTGATCTCGTGGGCGATCTTCGGCTTGGTGGCGGGAGCCCTGGCCAAATTCATCATGCCGGGTGACGATCCCGGCGGTTGCTTCATCACTTCGATCATCGGCATCGTCGGCGCCATGATCGGTGGCTTCGTCGGCAACTTCCTCGGTATCGGCAGCATCAATACGTTCAGCCTGCCCGGCTTGGGGCTCGCTGTGGTCGGCGCGCTGATCTTGCTGGGTGCCTTTCGCGCTCTCAAAGGATGAAAGAACCCACTACGCTCGGAGCGTAGTGGGTTCAAACAAAGGAGTCGCCGACGCGCATTTCTTCGGTCTTGACGAAGTCGGCGGCGCTCATCGCTTCGCTGCCCGGGCGTCGGAGTCGGT
>JBCDBH010000004.1:0-43158 GCA_039184055.1 Acidobacteriota bacterium | reverse complement strand
TCATCGTCGGCTTCCCGGGTGAGACCGACGAGGAGTTCGCCGCCAGCCTGGCGTTTGTCGATGCGATCGGGTTTGCCCGGACGCACGTGTTCACCTACTCGGAACGTCCGGGAACGCGAGCCGTGGATCTCCCGGACAAGGTTCCACACGCTGACCGGCGGGCACGGTGCGCGGAGATGCGCGCCGTGGCGGAACGTGGCGAGCGTGATTTCGCGGCGAAATTTCTCGGTGAGACGATGGCGGTGGTGTGGGACGACGCGAAAGCGAACGCCTCACACGCTCGCGCGGGTCTCACCGACAACTACATCCGCGTCGTGCTCGACGATCCCGATGGCGCCTTGCCGACACGGCTCGCGACCAGTCAGATCAAACTTTCCGCGCTCGAAGGCCAGGTGATACGCGGTCTGCCGATCGCCCCGGTGCCGTCTAGGCGAGCTCTCCAAGTCGTTTGAGACGGTCGAGGTGCGCCTCGATCTGCCGTAGCGCCACGCCGTGGAGCGGACTGGGAACGTCGTCATAGACCGTGGCGACCATCGCCTCAGCGGTGGTGGCACCGGCGCGGAACGCCTCGAGAATCTTGGCTTCGCGGTCGAGTCGATGCGCGCGAAGGGTGCGCAGACGATGCGTGGCGCCGAGAACGATCGGACCGTGCGCCGGCATCAAGACCTCGGGTCCGAGCGACGCGGCGTGTTCCAGCGAGTGGAGATAGGCATCCATATCGCCTTCGGGTGGATCGATCACGATGGTCGACAGAGTCGACGCCAGGTCACCACACAGCAAGCTCTTTGTCGGTTCGTGAAAGAACGCCAGATGGCCACGGGCATGCCCGGGTGTGTGCACGACCCGCAGATGGCCAGCGCCGACATCGTGACGAGAGCCGTCTTCGAGATGAGCGTCGAGTCGAATGCCCTGGCGAAGGAGAGCCGGTTCGCTTTCTCGGTGCGCGAGCACGGGTAGCTCGAGACGCTCGCGCAGGTGCTCGACGCCGCCAATATGGTCGGGGTGGTGGTGGGTCAACCAGATCGCTTTGACCGTGTGGCCACGGTGAGCCGCTTCTTCGAGCGCCTCGGTGAGTCGAAGGGCTTCGTCTGCGTCGGCGCACGCGGGATCCACTACGACCGCATGCTCGGTACCGACCACGTAGCAATTCGTGCCGACCGCCGGTGGCAGGGTGGGCGTGATCAGCGGGAATGTCAGGATGCCCGGGCGAAATTCGATGTGGCGGAAGGTGCCGAGGTTGGCGTCACGCGTGTCGCGGAGTCGAGCCAGACCGGCTTCTGGGCCATCCGAGGCCAAGACTCGTAGAATGTGCAGGATCGGTGGCGCGGTGGTGACGTCGCCACGATGCCAGCGGTCGATGGCGTCGGTCGGTCGGATCCATTCGCCCTCGACCAATTCACCACCGTCGACAGCGGGTTGCACGGCGCGGTCGAGCGGCCATTCGAGCAGGAAGAATCGATTGTCGAAGCGCCGAGGTGCGAACGGCGGGGTCAGCCAGCGGCCGGCGAAGACGAGCTCGTCGGCGGTCAGCGACCAACCGCGTTCGATGAGCAGGTCGCCAAACGTCTTCTTGCCCGCTTCGAGCTGGAGTCGCGCGGCACGCAGCTGATGGGGCTCGTCATGGTGAGGATGAGCGTGGATCGAACGCGGGTCGAGGAGCAGGCCGACTTCCTCGAAAAGCTCTCGAGCGGCGCAGGCGAGCAGACCGGGTACGAGATCTGGATCCGTCATCGTCGTATCGGAACGCTCGGGTGACGGCGGATGAAGACTCTCGTCGTCGACGCCGGTCGGCATGCCGGTGATCGGGCGAGCCGCGTCACCCCGATCGAGACCACCACCGGGGAAGGCCCACCAGCCGCCCATGAATCGGAGAGTCGGGTTGCGTCGAACCCAATAGACTTCGACGGTGTCGTCGATACGTCGCCACGGAACCACCGCGGCCGAGGGATGAGGAGGCTTGGTCGCGGACAACCGCGCCCGACGGAGGAGCTGTTCGTAGAGTCCCGGTTCGGCCATATCGTCTTTCTACCAGGGACGGCAGCATGAGGAAAGACAGGCTGTACGAGATACACGGGTTGTACGAGATATCGACGCCTCGTACGTTACGATAGACACGGGAGAGAGCTTCTTCTGAGTACGGATGACAAAATCGAATCAACACACCCCTCAACGGGGAGCGACACGCGCCCCCGTCGGCCAGCCTGTTCGACTCCAATTCGACGACTCCATCGATATCGGTGAAGGTGTCTGCGAGAACATCTCGATCGGTGGCATGTTCGTTCGCGCCGAAGATGTTCGTCCGCAAGAAACGCTGGTCCGTTTCGAGCTTCACCTATCCGAGGAACAAGCGATCCGCGGTCTGGGCGAAGTGATTTGGATGCGGCCCAGTCAGCGCGCTGGCGAGGCTCCAGGGATGGGAATCAAATTCCGCTATCTGGAGCAACAAGATCGCCAGCTGATCTTCAAGCTCGTCAGCCAGCACATCAAAGAACGACTCGAACGTCGTGAGCTTCCCGGTGCGCGCCCCGCGGTCGAGCCGGTACCCACGCCCCCGGCGGATGTGGGTGTGATCGGCGGCGGTGCAGTGGAGCCGGCGCCTCGAGAGTCATGGGGCGCGACGGAACCCGAGACTGAGGTCGATGGGCTGGGGGAGCACACCGATGAGGTCTTTCCCGACCCGCGTGCAAGCTATGACTCGCGGGTCACGTCGGATCCAGCTGAATCGTTGGCACCCGAAGTCGCCCCCGGAATCGAGGCAACCGACACCGCGGTGGGACGAGCATCAGCCTTGACGCCTCAACTGCCGCTCGACTGGTCGACAGGAGAGGAGGAAGAGGCTTCCTATTCGTCCACTTCGCCACCGTTGGAGTCTCGGCACGCGACAGAGAGGTCTTATACCGAGACATCGTTTGCCGACGATGATGAAGCGGGGCGTCCCGAAGCTGGTGTGGCCACGCTGGACGAGCGTGATGACCTGGCGTCGATGAGCACGGCGGGTCGGCCCAAACGAGGTCGTGGAAGCCGACGGCGCCAGCGTTCGCCGAAATCTCCCAAGATCGTCATCGGTGTCGTGTTGCTGGCCCTGCTGGCGGTACTCGGCTACTTCCTCTTCCAGACCTTCCTCGGTGACTCGGAGACGCCTCCGCCGCAACCCGTCGAGCTGTCGCCGTCGTCATCGACCGATGAAGCGATGGGAAGAGATCAGCCGGAAGCCGAGGAGCCAGCTACCGAAGCGCCGCCGACGGCCGAGCGGACCGTTCCGTCTCGCGACTCGGGTACGTCCGAGCGTCGGCCAGACTCGACCCTGGTCGAAGAGGTTGATCGTCAGACCCCGGGGGAGGCCAAGTCTTCATCGCCAGCCGTGTCGGATCGGGTGCTCGCCGATCTCGGCTTACGTGAAGCACCGGCAGGGGAGGAACCCGATCCACC
Organism: Acidobacteriota bacterium; assembly: GCA_039184055.1. Taxonomy (GTDB): domain Bacteria; phylum Acidobacteriota; class Thermoanaerobaculia; order Multivoradales; family J023; genus JBCDBH01. Next base: position 39,729 of record JBCDBH010000004.1, on the reverse strand, counting down.
CGTTAGCGCTCAACCCACCGCGCCACCGGCATCGCCACCTCCACCGCCGCCGCCGGTGACGAGCCGCGCGTTTTCGCGGGTCACGGATATCACCTGGCGTCGTGATGGCGCCAGTTTGATCGTCTCGATCACCCTCGATGGGCGGATCGAATCGGGACGCTACGACCATTTTCGATTGGCGGGCGGGGATCCACGCGAAGTCGTGCGGCTGCGCGGCATCGACCGGCAGTGGGCGAGAAGCGTGATGGCGGTCGGTGATCCGCTGGTGTCACGACTGCGCACCGGCTTTCACCGGAGAGCTTCAGGGAATGAGCTGCATGTCGTGCTCGACCTCGCGGATCCCGCGACGGAAATCCGCGAGGTCAGGACACGTGGTCAGCAACTCGAGGTGGTCCTGAGCCGCTGACCCTCACGGCCGGATCAACCGGCGCTGACGGCCTCGCTCGGCTGTCGTTTTCCCGAAGCGAGAGACGGATCGGTGAGTACGGCCTCGATCTGCTCGAGTCCCCAGTCGAGCTCGGCACGCTCGATCACCAAAGGCGGCGCGATCCGAATGACGTGCTCGTGGGTCTCTTTGCACAGCACACCGCGCCGCTCCAGCTCTTCGCAGAAGCGCCGCGCGCCACCGAGCTCGTGTTTCAGCTCGACGGCGATCCACAGGCCGCGACCACGAACCTCGTGAATATAGGGCGAGTCGAGCGCTTGGAGACGCTCGGTGGCGTAGGTGCCGAGCTCGTCTGAGCGTTCGATCAGCTTCTCGTTCACCAGGATGTCGAGCGCCGCCGAGGCCACGGTCGCCGCCACGGGGTTGCCGCCGTAGGTGGAGCCGTGTGTGCCCGGGCTGAAGACATCCATCACCGTATCGTCGGCGAGCATGGCCGAGACCGGATACGCGCCACCCGACAGGGCTTTGCCGATGATCACCACGTCCGGGCGAATGTCCTCGTGCTCGTAGGCGAAGAGGCGGCCCGTGCGTCCGAGACCGCTCTGGATCTCGTCGACCATGAGGAGCACGCGATGTTCGGTGGTCAGCTCGCGGAGCTGCTTGAGATAGCCATCCGGAGGAATGATGATTCCACCTTCACCTTGGATCGGCTCGATCAGCACGGCGGCGGTGTTGGCGTGAATCGCCTTCGCCACGGCATCGATATCGCCGTAGGGAAGGATCCGGAAGCCCGGGGCGAACGGTCCGAAGCCGTGTTTGTACTCCTCGTCCGAGGAGAAACCGACGATCGTGGTGGTGCGGCCGTGGAAGTTCTGGTCGAAGACCAAGATCTCGGCTTGGTTGTTGGCCACGCCTTTCTTCTCGTACGCCCATTTGCGGGCCGCTTTGATCGCCGTTTCGACCGCCTCGGCGCCCGTGTTCATCGGCAGGACGCGTTGAAACCCGGTGAGGTCGCAAAGCTGTTTGTAGAACAAGGGTAGCTTGTCGTTGCGGAAGGCTCGCGAGGTGAGCGTTAGACGTGGAGCCTGATCGAGCAACGCTTTGACGATTGCCGGATGGCAGTGGCCCTGGTTGACCGCCGAGTAGGCGGCAAGCATGTCGAGGTATTTCTTTCCGTCGACATCCCACACCCACACACCCTCACCACGATCGATGACGACATCCAAGGGATGGTAGTTGTGAGCACCGTAGTGCTCTTCGAGTGCAATGAAATCCGCTGTGTTCATGTGTTCTCCTCCGTCGAGCTCGACAGCTGGACGCGGTCGGCGTGTTTCCTGGAAGGCAGTGTTGATGTACCAGGACGGGGAGCAAAGTCGACCCGTCGATGGCCACGTTTGGGTGGCCATCAAGAGGCGGTTTTATCACAAGGGATCGGGCGAGCGGAACCGTGAAAGAGGCGTTGCCGTCTTGTCGGCCGGGATGTGGCTCAGTGACCCGCGAGCAGCAGGCCACGTGCAAACGCGGCAAGCTCGGCCATTGACCCACCCACGAGGAGATTGGGGCTCGATTCGAGGGCCAATGTACCTCGCACTCGCCCGCCGACCACGAGGGTGGTTCCACGGCGGTGGAGATGGGTGGTCAGGCGGTTGATCGACGCGGAGAGCTCCGAGTTGTTGGAGCCGCTGGACAGGCTCAACCACACGATTCGAGGTGCCAGCTCGTCGGCGGCGTTTTCGAGCGTGGCGAAAGGCGTATCGGCGCCGAGGTTGACGGCTTGATACCCCTCCGCCATGAGCACCAAGGCCGCGCAGAGCGACGGGATGGTGTAGGGATCTCCAGCGGGCGCTCCGCCAACCGCGATGGGCGCGGTCTCGTCGACCGCGATCATCAGGCGAAGCTGGTTGAGTGCCTGCACACATAGATCGGTCGCGCGATGCTCGACGAAGATGCCGCGTGTTTCGTGGCGCCACAAGCGACCGAGCTCTTTCATGGCACCGGTGATCGGTCCATCGATGATTTCCGCCACCGAGGCGCCGCCGAGGTAGAGCGATACGACCAAGCCCCGTGCTTGGGAGCTCGCGCCGTCTGCTAGGTAGTCGTAAAGCTGCTCGGTGGTGTCGCTCGTATCCGCGAGAGATGCCGGCGAGGGAGCTGCGGGAAGACCGAGAATGCCGGGTTTGACCAGCGAGGTTCGAGACTCACGAACAAACCGTATGGCCTCGGTGACCGAGATCCGACGATGCCCACCAGCAGTGCGGGTCGCGCGGATGCGCTTGTCGTCCGCCCAACGTTTGACAGACGACTCGCTAACTCCGATCGCTTCGGCCAGATCGCGCGGCGATAGAAGCCGAATCTGGCTGTTGTGATCGAGTTGAACGTTTTGATCTTTGTTCAGCATGTGGCCTTCCCGCTTCGTTTGGATCACGTTCATAGTGAACCCACTTGAACGTTCGTCACGAAGGGACGAGTGGATGGGGGGAGTTCAGTCCTCGATCCGAGAAGAAACCGCCCTGCCACCCGAGTATCGCAGAAGCAGTACGGACAGCCAAGGCTTGCTTGACTCGTGGAGTAGGGCACCATAGGGTGATCGAAATGAGCGTTTTCTCAAGCTGGGTTGGGGTCGTCTTGGCCGAAATGTCGCGTGCGTGCATGGTGGGTCTTTGACGGCTAGGCGGTCGGTCGATCGATCGGCGACGATCGTACGGAAACACTGCGTGCCAAACCCGGTACACGAAAACGAGGAGATGCGGTATGAGCCGTTTTACGTCATCGGTTGATCTACCGGTCGACCAGAACGAGGCCTGGGCCTGGCACCTGCGCGAGGGTGCGTTCGGGCGTTTGACCCCACCATGGCAGAGAATCGAAATGCTCGAGCCAGGACCGGTGGAGAACGGCTCACGAGCGACCTTCCGTCTATACAAGGGTCCGGTACCGATTACGTGGGTTGCCGAGCATCGCGACGTCGAGCCACCAGGCCAATTCGTCGATGTCCAGTTGTCCGGTCCCTTCGCGCACTGGCATCATCGCCATCGGTTTGAAGCGATCGACGATTCACATAGCCGTCTTCACGATGAGCTCGATTTCAAGCTGCCACTCGGCATCCTCGGGAGCCTCGGCGCGGGCTCGGTACGCGGTGATCTGGAGCGTGTGTTTCGCTACCGCCACGCGACGACCCGTGAGGATCTGCAGCTACACGCCGACTTTCGCGATCGAGAGCGTTTGACCGTCGCGATCGCTGGCGCGGGTGGCATGGTCGGCCGAGTGCTGAGTGCTTTGTTGACCACGGGTGGTCATCGAGTTCTGCGATTGGTGCGACGCCAGGCGAAAGCCGCCGACGAGGTGACGTGGGATCCGGCGAATGGCGTTGCGCGACCCGCCGATCTCGAAGGGGTCGACGCGTTGGTATACCTGGCTGGCGCGGGTATCAACGATGGTCGATGGACGCCACGTTTCAAGAAGTTGATCCGCTCGAGTCGTGTCGACGCGATGAAGAACCTGGTGCAGTCGCTGGCCCAGCTCGAGAACCCACCCGGCGTGCTGGTCTCGGCTTCGGGTATGAGCGTCTACCGGCAGGGTGGAGGACCGCACGATGAGGACTCCGCTCCCGATGGCGAAGGATTCCTCGCTGATGTCGTGCGGGATTGGGAAGCGGAGGTCATCGCGGCCGAAAGCCTCGGCATGAGGACGGTCCAGCTTCGTCTGGGTGTCGTGCTCTCTCCGCAAGGCGGAGCCTTGGCGGCCATGCTGCCGAGCGCACAGGTCGGCATGGGCGGCGCGCTCGGGAGCGGCGATCAGATGCTGAGCTGGATCTCGATCGACGACGCGGCGAGCGCGATTCTGGTCGCGTTGATGAACGATGAACTGTCCGGGCCCGTCAATCTGACCGCACCCGAGGTGATTTCCCAGCGGCGTTTTGCTCAGATTCTCGGTCGTGTGCTCCGTCGACCCGCCTTTGCGCGTGTGCCACAACTTGCCGTCGATACCTTGGTGGGTGCCGAGAAGGCCAGCGAGACGGTTCTCGCCGATCTCCATGTCGTGCCCCGGCGTCTCCAGGAGATCGGATTCCGGTTCCGCCATCCCGATGCCTCGACCGCCCTCGGTCACGTACTCGGTCGTGACGTAGGAGTGTCTTCATCATGAGCCCGTTGATGTCCGCCGCGTTGACCGCCTCCTTGGCGGTGCTGATCTACATGACACTTTTCTGGCTGGTGAGCCTCTGGCGACGTGACGCCAGCGTGGTCGATATCGGCTGGGGACCGGCGTTCGTTTTGGTGGCCTGGATCTACCGAGCCCACGGGCCCGAGATGGACATCCACCATCTCGTGTTGTTGGTCCTGGTCACGGTGTGGGGGCTCCGTCTCGGGATCTATTTGTTCGTGCGGAATTGGGGCAAGGGGGAAGATCGGCGATACGCCAAGATGCGCGCCCGTGAACCCAATGTGTTCTGGTGGCGCAGCCTACCGATGATCTTCTACCTCCAAGGCGTGTTGGTGCTGGTGATCTCCGCGCCGCATTGGGTGGCGCAGCTCGAACCCGGTCGTCCAGGGTGGGGCTATTGGGAAGTGATCGGTGTCGCGTTGTGGCTGATCGGCTTTGCGTTCGAGGCCGGTGGTGACTGGCAGCTGGCCCGCTTCAAGGCGAATCCCGATAATCGGGGCAAGGTCATGGACACGGGTTTCTGGCGCTATACGCGTCATCCCAACTATTTTGGTGACTGTCTCCAATGGTGGGCGTTCTACATCATCGCGCTCGATACACCCCATGGCTGGATGACGCTTCCCGCACCCATCCTGATGACCTTTTTCCTACTCAAGGTTTCGGGTGTATCGTTGCTCGAAAAGGACATCGGAGAACGGCGTCCCGCGTATCGCGACTACATCGAGCGGACGCCAGCGTTCGTGCCATGGTTTCCAAAATCCAAGCATTGAACGATAACGAAGTCTCCGAGTGAAGGAGACTGGATGCGAATTGCTGTCGTAGGTAGTGGAATCTCTGGCTTGGTGGCGGCACTCCGGTTGGCGGAGCGCCACGATGTCTTGCTTTTCGAAGCGGCCCCGAGCCTGGGAGGGCATACGCACACAGTCGAAGTCGACGATGATGGCCGGCCGTGCTCCGTCGATATGGGTTTCATCGTCTACAACCGCGCAACCTATCCCAGGTTCATCGAGTTGCTCGACGAGTTGGGTGTAGCCACGCAGCTGAGCGATATGGGACTGAGCGTGCGGACGGCCGACGGCTCGGTCGAGTATGCGAGCTCGGCGCGTCAGCTATTCGCACAGCGTCGAAACCTAGCTCGGCCCAAATTCTGGCGGATGCTCAGCGGAATCGTGCGATTCAATCGCATCGCTCGGAGCGTTCTCGACACCACGGGCGACGAGCCGACCATGGGCGAGCTGCTCGAACGCCACCGGCTCGACGGTCCGGTGGTCGATTGGTTCATCATCCCGATGCTGGCGGCCGTTTGGTCGACGGATCCTTCGCGGGTCCTTGAATATCCGGCCCGAACACTTGCGACGTTCCTTTCCAATCACGGCTTGCTGCAGATCCGCAATCAGCCACCGTGGCGGGTCGTTTCGGGAGGCTCACAGACCTACGTTCGAGCGATCGCCAAACGTCTCGGTGACCGGCGTATTCATCTGAACAGCCCGATCGAGAACGTGCGGCGTCTGCCCGGCTCAGGGGTCGAGCTGACTACCAGGCGTGGCGATACGGTCAACGTCGACGAAGTGATCATCGCGACGCATAGCGATCAAGCCTTGGCGATGATCGATCGGCCAACCGATAGCGAGCGCGCGATTCTCGGAGCGATTCCCTACCAGGACAACGAAGTGGTGTTGCACACCGATGAGCGACTCATGCCGCAACGGAAACGCGCCTGGGCGAGCTGGAATTGCCTCGTCGAAGGCTCGGATCGTGAGCGATCACGACCGGTACGCTTGACGTACTGGATGAACAACCTTCAATCGCTCGACACCACCCGGCAGTATTTCGTCAGCCTCAATAGCGGTGACGCCATCGACCCCGAGTCGGTGATCGAACGACGGGTGTTTGCGCATCCACTGTTCAACTCGACGAGTGTTGCCGCACAGCGCCGGTGGGAGGACATCTCCGGTGTCGATCGGCTGCATTTCTGCGGCGCGTATTGGGGTTGGGGTTTTCATGAAGACGGGGTGCGCAGTGGCTTACGAGTCGTTGCCGCGCTCGATCGTCGCGTGGCGGCTCTCGAGGTGGCGTGATGGCCCATGCCGCTACGCTGAGCGACACCAGCGCCCTCTATGAAGGCTGGGTACGTCATCGACGACACCGACCCAAGGTCAACCACTTTCGCTATCCGGTGTTCATGACCTACCTCGACTTGGCGGACCTACCGGAGCTCTTCGATCGCCATCTGCTGTGGTCGGCACGTCGACCCGCGCCGATACGATTTCGCCGTGACGATTATCTTCGGCCCACGGATGTGCCGCTCGACGTCGCGGTGCGCAACCTCGTAACCGAACGCCTCGGTTGGTGTCCGAGTGGACCGATCCGCTTGCTCACGCACCTGAGAACCTTCGGTTTCCGTATGAATCCGGTCAGCTTCTACTACTGTTTCGACCCTGACGAAAGGCTCCAAGTCATTGTAGCCGAGGTGACCAATACGCCTTGGGACGAGCGTCACGCCTATGTCGTTCCCGCTCGAGACTGCGCGGCGAATGGTGACGGCGTCGTCGATGTCGACATGGAAAAGGTCTTCCACGTTTCGCCCTTCATGCACATGGAACAGCGGTACCGATGGCGTCTGACCGTCCCTGGGGAACGGCTGGTCGTTCATATGGACAATGTCGAAGAAGGTGAGGAGATCTTCGACGCTACCTTGGTGCTCGAACGTCGCGCCATCACGCCGAGACGATTGACCACGATCGTGGTGCGCTATCCGTTCATGACGATGCGCGTGTTTGCCTGGATCTATCTGCAGGCGGCGCGTCTTTTTCTGATCAAACGATTGCCGTATGTGCCGCATCCCGATGAGCGGCCCAAGACTACGAGCTCGAGGAGGGTGGAGTCGTGAACGTCGCCGAAGTGGTAGAGCGCAAACCCCGGAATCGTCTTCTACGTTGGATGCCGGCGCGGCACTTCCTTCATGGGCGGCTCAAGCAGCTCGAATACGGGGTGTTGCACATGATCGACGCTCGTGGTGAGCATCGATTTGGCCGACCGGATACCGACGGCCTGGAAGCGACGATCGAAATCCGTGATCCGAGCTGTTACGCCCGCGTGCTGATGAGCGGCGCGCTCGGAGCCGCCGAATCGTATTTGGCCGGGGAATGGGAAACCGAAGATCTGGTGTCGGTGGTTCGGCTCCTCGCCCGCAATCAAGACGTATTGCAGGGTTTCGATCGTGGGGGAGCGCAGCTGATCTTGCCCATTCGTCGGCTCGCGCACGCCTTGCGTCGCAACACTCGTCGTGGCAGTCAGCGCAACATCATGGCGCACTACGACTTGGGTAACGACTTCTTCTCCCTTTTCCTCGATCGCAACCTGATGTACTCGTGCGCGATCTTCGAGGACGAGCGTATGTCGTTGGACGACGCGGCGGAGGCCAAGCTGGAGCGCGTCTGTCAAAAGCTCGATCTGGTGCCACGTGATCACGTGCTCGAGATCGGTACGGGCTGGGGAGGCTTTGCTCTCTACGCCGCTCGGAAGCACGGTTGCCGCGTGACCACGACGACGATCTCGCCCGCTCAAGCACATCTGGCGCGGCAGCGGATCCGCGAGGCGGGTCTCGAGGATCGAGTGACGGTACTCGAAAAGGACTATCGTCATCTCGAGGGTTCGTTCGACAAGCTGGTTTCGATCGAGATGATCGAAGCGGTGGGACTCGACAATCTCAGTGAGTTCTTCCGTGCGTGCGCGGCGCGGCTCCGTGACGACGGCTTGATGCTGTTGCAGGCCATCACCATCGCTGACCGACACTTCGTGGACGCGAGCCAGTCGGTCGATTTCATTCAGCGCTACATTTTTCCGGGTAGTGCGCTGCCGTCCGTGGGCGCGCTTACCGAAGCGATCGCCAAAGGAAGTGATTTCACGGCGGTACAGCTCGAAGACATCGGGCTGCATTACGCGGAGACCCTACGTCTGTGGCGCGAGCGGTTCGAGATGCAGATCGATACCGTACGCGAGCTCGGCTTTGGCGAGCGGTTCGAGCGTATGTGGCGCTACTACTTTTGCTATTGCGAAGGTGGTTTTCTCGAGCGGTCGATCAGTGACGTCCAGGTGTTGCTCGCTCGAAGCCGTCATCGTGGGCCGTATCCACTCCAAGCCCTCGTTCGTTGATGTCAATCGCTCAGGAGACTCGCTTCGTGCGTCGTTTGCTCATTCTGGTTTACGTACTGATTTTCCTCGCCATGCTCGGCATCACCATCCGGGCGAGCTTGGACCGTGATGTGTTCACGGCGGCGGCTGAGGTGTGGGCGGATCCGTGGGGCAAAGCGCTCTTTGCGGATGCCTATTTCGCCTTCTTCACGGTTTGGCTGTGGATGGCCTATCGCGAGCGTAGCTGGTGGTCTCGACTCGCTTGGCTGGTCGCCGTGTTGACGACCGGTAATTTCGCGATCGCCGTGTATGCGTTGATGGCCTTGGCTCGTCACCAGCCTGGCGATTGGGCCACCCTGGTGTTGGGTCGACGAGCGGCAGCTCAGGAGGTGGAGTGATGTTGTTGATGTGGTCGCAGCTTCCTTGGCTCTTACTCGATCGAGGCTTGGTTCCGGATCCGCTCGTGCGAGTCGGCATACGCAATCGTCTGGCCGATACGTTGAAACGTGAGGATCATGATGACCCGATCGAGCGCGGTCGACGCCGAGACGAATTGATCGCCGAGCTTCGAAAGAGTCCGATCGCGTTGGCCACCGACACCGCCAACGAGCAGCACTACGAGCTTCCCACCGAGTTCTTTCGCATGGTTCTCGGTGAGCATTTGAAGTACAGCTCGGCATGGTGGGGACCCGGTATCGACGACCTCGATCAGGCCGAGAAATCCATGCTCGATCTGACCTTTCGTCGGGCCGACCTCGTCGACGGTCAACGGATTCTCGAGCTCGGTTGTGGCTGGGGATCACTGACGTTGTGGATGGCCGAGCGGCTACCGAGCTCGTCCATCGTGGCAGTATCGAACTCGGCGACGCAGCGCGAGCATATTCTCGGTGAAGCCGCACGTCGCGGCTTGTCGAACGTGACGGTGGAAACGGCCGACATCAATGACTTTGCGCCCGAAGGAACGTTCGACCGCATCGTGTCCGTGGAGATGTTCGAGCACGTGCGCAACTACGAGCGGCTTTTTGCGCGTCTCGGCTCGTGGCTCCATGACGATGGCAAGCTCTTCGTACACATCTTCTGCCACCGCCGGTCAGCGTATCCGTATGGCCGAGAGGGGCGTGACGATTGGATGGCCGAGCACTTCTTCGCGGGTGGCATGATGCCGTCGGCGAGCCTCCTACTCGCCTTCGCGGCGCTCGACTCTGAACGGCCCTTTGGGCTCGAGTCTCAGTGGCTGGTCAACGGTCAGCATTACCAGCGCACATCCGACGCTTGGTTGGCGAATATGGATCGCCATCGAAAAGCCCTCGAGCCGATCTTCGCGGACGTCTACGGCTCGGACCATCGGCGATGGTGGACCTATTGGCGCCTCTTTTTCATGGCCTGTGCCGAGCTCTTCGGGTATCGAGAAGGCGAGGAGTGGATGGTCGCCCATTACCGGTTCGCACGACGATGAGCACGACTCGATCGAAATCGATGCAGCACTATGAGATCGAGTTCTGGCTCGATGAGCCACTCGAAAGGGTGTGGGAATTCTTCACCAACGTGAACAACCTGACCCGGTCGACGCCTGACTGGCTGGATTTCGCCCCGGATGCGGTGCCCGCACGACTCGATGTCGGTGTCGATATCGACTATCGGTTGCGATGGCGCGGGCTTCCGCTTCGCTGGACGAGCCGCATCGTCGATTGGCAGCCGATGCAGGTGTTCACCTACGAGCAGCGGCGCGGACCGTATCGGCACTGGCGTCACGAGCACTACTTCGAGCCCGAAGCTGGTGGGGTTCGGGTCGTCGATCGGGTCTACTGGCGCGCCTGGGGAGGACGGCTGGTGCGTCCTTGGGTGGCACGTGACGTGGCGCGTATCTTCTCGCACCGTGTCGACGCCTCGCGATCGTTGCTCCACACTGAGAGTTGATGGTGAGGAGGGCGGCGGTGCTGGAGATGGCGGTGCTTGATGTAACAGTCCGGTAGGATCGCGGTCATGACCGACTCGACCGCGTCACGGCCAGCCCGAGCCGACGAAGAACGAGCCGCCTCGTTGCGTCGTGCCTTGCAGCGTCACAATCACCTGTACTACGTAGAGAACCGACCGGAAATCAGTGACCGCGACTTCGATTCTCTTCTGGCCGAGCTGGCCGAAATCGAGACGCGTTATCCATCCCTACGGTCCGCCGACAGTCCGACGCAACGGGTCGGTGGGGAACCGATCGAAGGCTTCGATCAGGTTACCCACGAGCCGCCGATGCTGTCACTCGACAACACCTACAACGTCGATGAAGTTCGCGCCTGGCTGGAGCGTTTACGGAAACGTGCACCAGACGCATCGCTGGCGCTCGTCGCCGAGCTCAAGCTCGATGGCGTGTCGATCGCGCTGCGCTATCAGGATCGGGTGCTGACCCAGGCGATTACTCGAGGCAACGGTCGAGTCGGGGACGACATCACGGTCAACGCTCGGACGATTCGCAATCTGCCGCTGCGGCTCCCGGAGACCGCGCCGTCTCGTCTCGAAGTGCGTGGTGAGATCTACATGCCGCGTGATGTCTTCGTCGAGCTCAATCGTCGGCGTGAGGCTCAAGGCGAGCCCCTCTACGCCAATCCGAGAAATACGACCGCGGGTTCGATCCGTTTGCTCGATAGCCGAGAAGTGGCGCGACGTGGCCTGCGTGTGGCGATTTTCCAGAGTGTCGACGAGCTCGATGTCGCGACCCATGGGGAGCATCTGGATCGACTGGCGGAGCTCGGTTTGCCGGTTTCGGATCACTGGCGTCGCTGTGTCGACATCGACGAAGTCGAGGCATTTATCGCGGACTGGCGTGAGCGTCGACATGATCTGCCATTCGAAACCGATGGCGTCGTGCTCAAGATCGATGATCTGGCCCTCCGCGCCGAGCTCGGCACCACCTCCAAGGCACCTCGTTGGGCGACGGCGTACAAATTCGCCGCTGAACAGGTCGAGACCGTGGTCGAGGCGATCCAGGTCCAGGTGGGTCGGACAGGCGCCCTGACGCCCGTTGCCGAGTTGGCTCCGGTACAGCTAGCCGGTACCACGGTGAAACGTGCCACGCTGCACAATTACGAGGATCTGGCGCGCAAGGACGTTCGGGTCGGCGACACGGTGTACCTCGAGAAGGGTGGCGACATCATTCCCAAGGTGGTCGCGGTCAATCTCGACAAACGTCCCGCCAAGGTGCGGCTTTTCGTTCCTCCGACGGCGTGTCCACAGTGCGATCATCCTGTCGTCCAGCTTCCGGGTGAGGTCGCCCTGCGCTGTGTCAATGCGGGTTGTTCCGCGATCGTTCAGCAATCGATCGAGCACTTCGTTTCTCGTGATGCGATGAACATCGAAGGGCTGGGAGAGAAGACGATCGATCAGCTGCTCCGTCACGGCTTGATCGCCGACTACACGTCTCTTTACAGTCTGAAGAGCGAGGATTTGGCCGACCTGGAAGGCTGGGGCGAGCGTTCGGCGGAAAAGGTCCTGGCCGAGATCGAGAGCAGCAAGGGGCGAACGCTCGGTCATCTCTTGTTCGCCCTCGGGATCCGGTTTGTCGGTCAACGGGTGGCACGCATCCTCGCCGATCACCTGCCGACCATGGACTTGATCCTCGCGGCTGATCAAGCGACGCTCGAGGATGTGCCCGAGATCGGACCCAAAGTCGCCGCGTCTCTGCGTCTTTTTCTCGACGACGCTGATAATCGAGCGCGTATCGACATCTTGCGCGGCGTCGGTGTGTCGATGATCCAGCCACGGAAGATCGAGTCCGAGGGTTCTCTAACCGGCAAGACCGTGGTGCTGACCGGCACGCTGTCGATGGCTCGGGGTGTCGCCAAGAAACGACTCGAGGCCCTTGGGGCCAAAGTGTCGAGCTCGGTGTCTCGCAAGACAGACTTTGTCATCGCGGGGGAGAACGCCGGTAGCAAGCTCGACAAGGCTCGGTCGCTCGGAGTCGATGTCTTGGATGAGGCTGGGTATCGACAGCTGGTCGGTGATGAGTGAGGGTCTTTGTGCCACAATGGCGCGGTGATGACTGACTCCGAAGACCGATCAACCGAGTTCTCCCATGACTGAACAACCTACCGTCATCGTGATCGACGACGAGACCGGCTCGCGTGAATCGATGGCGATCGCTATCGAAAAAGCGGGACTGGGCGTCCGTACCTTTGACGACGCGCGTGATGCGCTTACCTATTTGGAAACCGGTACGAGCGTGCGTCTCGCGGTAACCGATCTCAAAATGCCGGGAATGGATGGCATCGGTTTTCTCGAGGAGGTTCGCAAACGCGATATCCCACTCGGGATCATTCTGGTGACCGCCTATGGCTCGGTCGAGTCGGCGGTCGAAGCCATGCGAGTCGGCGCCGATGATTACCTGACCAAGCCAGTGGACCTCTATGAGCTGCGGAAGCGGGTGATGAATTTGCTCGAGAATCGGCAGCTCAAGGAAGAGGTCACGCATTTACGGCAGATGCTCGACAAACGCTTCGGTTTCGAGAGCATCATCGGCCACTCCGAGGCGATGGAGGCGTTGTTCGAGAAGATGCGGATGGTCGCCCCGACCCGCTCCAGTGTCTTGATCATTGGTGAGAGCGGAACGGGAAAGGAGCTGGTGGCCAACGCGCTACACGTCGCTAGCCCGCGAGCCGAGGAGCGGTTCTTGGCGATCAACTGTGGTGCCATTCCCTCGGACATTCTCGAGAGCGAGCTTTTCGGGCATGAACGAGGCGCGTTCACCGGTGCCGTGAGTCGCAAGATCGGCAAATTCGAGTTGGCGCACCGGGGAACCCTCTTTCTCGACGAGATTTCCGAGCTCTACCCAGAGCTTCAAGTCAAATTGTTGCGTGTGCTCGAAGAGCGCCAAGTGATGCGGGTCGGTGGAAGCGATGTGATCGCGGTGGATTTCCGATTGATCGCGGCGACCAACCGGGACCTCGAGAAAGCGGTCGAGGAAGGGAGATTCCGTGAGGATCTCTACTATCGACTCAAGGTCGTAACGCTACAAATCCCACCACTCCGCCAGCGTCAAGGAGATGTTGCCCTGCTGGCTGACCACTACCTGCAGATCTTCTGCGAGGAGCACGGCAAGCCACCGATGAGCTGGTCACCCGCGGCGCTCGACGCTCTATCGGCACACCAATGGCCTGGCAATGTGCGCCAGCTCAAGAACGTCGTCGAGAATGTGGTGATTTTTCATCAGGGTGGCGAGGTTCCACCAGCAGCGTTGCCGGCCGAGATCCGCAGCGCGGCGCAAGATGGAGATAGTCGCGCGCCGGTTCAGCCACGCTTTGGCACGGCTCGGACCATGGAAGATATCGAGCGACAGGCGATCCTCGAGACACTCGAGCGAACCGGTGGACATCGAGCCGATGCGGCGCGTCTACTCGGAATCGGATTGCGAACCTTGCAGCGTAAGCTCAAGGAATATCGTGAACAGGGGCACTACCACAACTGATCGCGTGATCGCGATCGGAGGACGATAGCAATGGATCTACCGGCGGACGTACTGCTTCACAATGAGATCTTGGGTATCAAAGGGGGCAAAGGTACCTTGATCATGGTGAGCCCTCATGGCTTCTACGAGGTCAAGCTCACTTTCGGTGGGAAGAACATCCATCGTGTGCTTCTACCGGTCGATAGCACGGTGGTCATTTTCCGCGAGCCCGAACCCACCTATGTGATCGAGGACGAAATCGAGCGGTAGATGGAGCTGAGCGTTTAGCTCATTCGCCTAGGGCGTCACGGATCGTGTCGGCGAGGCGATGACCGAGCCGCTCGATGTGTTCTTGCTCCGGTCCTTCGAGCATCACGCGGGCCAAAGGTTCGGTGCCGCTATATCGCAACACCAGACGACCTTGTTCACCGAGCTCGGCCTCGATCTCATGACACACGTCGACGACTTCGGGTAGGGTGGCCAAATCTGGCTTGGTTGCCACCCGCACGTTGATCAAGGTCTGCGGAAATCGTCGAAAACCCTCGAGTAGCTGGGCGAGCGGACGATCGAATTGGCGGATGGCATGAGCCATGACCAAGGCCGTCAACAGGCCATCACCGGTGGTCGAACGCTCGAGATCGACCAGATGGCCTGATTGCTCACCACCCAGTCGTAGACCTTCCCGTCGCAGAGTGGCGACGACCTCACGATCGCCGACTCCACAACGCTGCAAGTGAATCCCATGACGTTCCAGGGCGACCTGGAGACCGAGATTCGACATTGATGTCGCGACGATGGTGCTTTGGGGTAGCTGCTGTTCGTTGTCGAGCTGACGCGCCCAGAGATAGAGCATGGCGTCGCCATCGTGAATCCGCCCGGTGGCATCCGCGACGATGACGCGGTCCGCGTCACCGTCGAAGGCGCAGCCGATATCGCACTCCATGTTCCGAGTCAGGTCGGCCATGGCATTGGGGTGGGTCGAGCCGCAATCACGGTTGATATTTGAACCGTCTGGTGTGACCCCGTGAAGAATCGGTTCGGCGCCCAATCGTCGAAACAGGGCTTCGGCGACCGGGGCGGCCGCGCCGTTCGCGGCATCGAGCGCGATTTTCATCCCACTCAGGGGCTGTGTGCCGGGAAGTTGGGTCGCCAAATAGTCGAAGTAGCCTGCCACGGCGCGGTCGTCGACTTCGAGCTCGGGAAGGTCGGCAGTCTCGATTGTGCCCGCTCGAGCCCGGAGAGCATCTTCGAGAGCGGCCTCGTCGGCGGACGACCATTTGAAACCATCGCTCGCGATGAGCTTGATGCCATTGTCAGGGTGTGGATTGTGGCTAGCCGAGACCGAAATACCGGCCGCCGCTGAGAGCGTACGGGTCACGTACGCCACGCATGGCGTCGGCACGGTACCCAAGAAACAGACGTTCACGTCTCGTGCGTGCAGGCCAGCAGCCAGCCACCGGGCGAGAATCGAGGTCGAGTCCCGGGTGTCACCTCCGAGTACGAGCGTCGTGCCCGAGCCCAAGTGCTCGCCCAGACACGTGCCGAGTGTGCGTACGGTGGCTTCGTCCAAAGGGGGCTGGCCGAAGACGCCGCGGATGCCGTCTGTTCCAAAATAGCGTTGGCTCATGAAGATGTGCTCGGTTCGTCGGTATCTGCCGCCTCTTCCTCGGTGGCGGTGTCGTCGAGAGGCGTGAGATCGGGTTGGCGCATGGGGATGCTCACCACGACTCGTTTCGGCTCGAGAATCTGAATCAGTGGATCCGGGGCGATGATCTGGACTTCTTCTTCGAAGGTCATGGCTCGCCGGTCGACGCTCACCGACACGGCAACCGCGTCGAGGACACTCAGCTTCGATACGGGGCCTTCGACTTGAACACGTGCTGGGCGAAGGGTAGGGGACTCGACGAGAGCACCCGCCGCGGGCTCACCGCTGACCTCGACGGTCAACGGAACGATCTTGCGGACCAACGATTCCACCTCGACCGAGAAACGATTGGGTTCGATCGACACGACTTCGATATCGCCCGCTACCCGGATATTGGATGGCTCGAGGGTGACCTCGAACAAACCGGTCGTGCCAGGGGGGATCTCGATCACCGCTTCGACGCTGAAGGGGTTGAGCGCCGCGATCTCGGAGCTTCGGCCACGCAGGCGGACACTGACGCTTTGCCGGGGGTCGAGCACGATGACGCGATTCTCGTCGTCGAGCACCGGATACGACGCACGAGCATCGATGACCGTTTCCGTCATCTGCTCGCCTTCGTGAACGGCGATCTTGATCGCGACCGCCAGAACGAGCGACAAGAGCAGGACGGGAATGTGCAGACGTCCTTTCACGATGCCTGTCCACGCGCTCGGCTGGGTAGCCGATCATCGGCAACCAGATGGGTGTAGAGGAGATTGCGCAGCTCGTTGTCGTTCAGATTGCGAATCATGTCGCCACGTGAGGCGACCGAGATGTTCGAGGTCTCCTCGGAGACGATCACCGCCAGAGCATCGGTTTCGTCGGTGATTCCAAGGGCGGCGCGATGACGCGTGCCGAATCCCTTCGACAGCTCGGGGCTCGAGGTCAGCGGCAGAAACACGGTGGCCGCCGCGATGCGATCACCCTGCACGATCACCGCGCCGTCATGCGTCGGGGCATCGGGTATGAAAAGACTGATCAGCAAGTCGACCGATAGGTTGGCGTCGACGAGGATGCCGTTCTCGATGTAATCGCGCAGCCCCTGGTGGCGCTCGATGACGATCAGCGCACCGATACCGCGTTCCGACAGGGTGGTGGTGGCGAGCACGATGTCGTTGATCACGGTTGAAACCGTGCCGCGATTCCCATAGTCGAAAAGCGGCGTGCGCCAGAAATTCGCCAAGGCGCGTCGGATCTCTTGTTGGAAGAGCACGATGATGGCGAACGGCAGGAAGATGAAGCCGTTTTCGAGCGTGCGCTCCAGCGCCGGCAGATCGATCGTACGGGCGCCGTAGTACACGCCCACCAAAACCAGGATGCCAAAGATGATCTGAACCGCCCGCGTGCCGCGGATGAGCAGCAGGAGGTTGTAGATGATCAACGTCACCAGCACGACGTCGAGGACGTTGTGCCAGTCGAGGAGTTGTATGACCTTGTCGAGATCGGGCAGTGACACTGTGGCTCATCCGTGGCGACAGGCTCTTAGCTCGCCGCTTGTAGCTCACGAATGTATCGCATTCCAGGCTTCAATGAGCTCTGATCCGCGAAAGAACCTGTTGTCGAGGCTCGATCGGGGCAGAACGAACGAGCCCCGAGCACGAGCTCGGGGCTTGTCGGAGGCCTGGGTTAGGTAGGCGCTGGTGACGGTATGGCTCCGGCTGGTCCTTCGCCACGCTCTTCGCGCTCGGGTGCCGCGGGCCGTTCGATCGGTGGCGGTGGCTCGGGCCGATGAGGTTCGAGCCGCTGGACCACGGGTTCGACGTTCTTGCCGGTCAGCTCGCGAATGAGCTCGTAGACGTCGCGACCATCGAGCGATTCGAACTCGAGAAGATCCCGCGCCAACCGCTCCAGGACTTCGCGATACTCGGTCAGAATGCGCCGCGCCGCGTCGTAGCCGTCCTGGACGATCCGGGCGATTTCTTTGTCGATCCGCATCGCCGTCTCGCCACTGTAATTGGCCGGGCGGCTGATTTCGCGACCGAGAAACACCGGCTCGTCACTCTTTTGCCCGAAAGAGAGCGGGCCGAGCTGGGACATCCCCCAGTCGCAGACCATCTGGTGCGCGAGATCGGTCGCGCGCTCGATGTCGTTCCCGGCTCCGGTCGTGATGTCGCTTTGCGTCAGTTCTTCGGCGACGCGACCACCCATCAAGACCGCGATCTGACTTTCGACGAAGCCCTTGCGGTAGGTGTGCTTGTCCTCGGTCGGTAGCTGCATGGTCAGGCCGAGCGCACGTCCACGCGGAATGATCGTCACTTTGTGTAGAGGATCGGTATGCGGCAGCATCGCCGCGACGATCGCATGGCCGGCCTCGTGGTACGCCGTCACTTCTTTTTCTTCGTCGGTGAGCATGAGGGTCTTGCGCTCGACGCCCATGAGCACCTTGTCCTTGGCGTACTCGAAGTCTTCCATCTCGACGTGTTTCTTGTTCCGTCGCGCCGCGATCAATGCCGCTTCATTGACCAGATTGGCGATATCCGCACCCGCGAAGCCAGGGGTGCCTCGGGCCAGAACATCGAGCTCGACGTCGCCAGCCAGCGGCAGGTGTTTGGTGTGCACGCGCAGAATGCCGAGACGGCCCGCGATGTCGGGTCGATCGACTACCACTCGACGGTCGAATCGACCCGGACGGAGAAGAGCGGGATCGAGTACGTCGGGACGGTTGGTGGCCGCGATCAGGATCACGCCCTCGTTGGTCTCGAAGCCATCCATCTCGACGAGCAATTGATTGAGCGTCTGCTCACGCTCGTCGTGTCCGCCGCCGAGACCCGCGCCGCGATGACGACCCACCGCATCGATCTCGTCGATGAAAATGATGCATGGGGCGTTCTTCTTGCCCTGTTCGAAGAGATCCCGGACGCGGCTTGCGCCGACACCGACGAACATCTCGACGAAATCAGAGCCCGAGATGGAGAAGAACGGTACGTTCGCTTCGCCCGCGATGGCGCGCGCCAAGAGAGTCTTACCCGTACCGGGTGGGCCCATCAAAAGCACACCCTTGGGAATCTTGCCTCCGAGCTTCTGGAACTTCTGTGGTTCCTTGAGGAACTCGACGACCTCCGCCAGCTCGGCTTTGGCTTCTTCGACCCCAGCTACATCGTCGAAGGTGACCTTTTTGCCGGTGGCGTTCAAGAGCTTGGCTTTGCTCTTGCCGAATGAGAGTGCCTTGTTGCCGCCGCTCTGAAATTGACGCATGAAGAAGATCCACAGGCCGATCAGGACCAGGACGGGGCCCCAGTACAAGAAGGTCATCAGCAAGGGATTGTCTTTGGGCTTCTCGACTTCCACCTCGACATTGGCGGCGAGAAGCCGGTCGATCATGCCGTCGTACTCAGGAGGAGCCTGGGAGGAGAATTCTTCTTCCGCTCCCGTACTCGACTTGAAGCGTCCTGTGACTTCCGTCCCTTGCAGCGTGACGGAATCGACACGTCCGGCCTCGACTTCGGCGAGAAACTGGCTGAAGGAGAGCTCGTCACGATCTCCAGCCTGTGATTGGAAGCTGTGCCACAGCAGGATGACGACGCCAAAGATGATGATCCAGAGCAGGATCGTGCGAAAAGTCGATGTCAATCTCAGCTACCTCTTACTCCGCTGTGTGTGGGCGATGGGACAACCGAGCGAGCGCGGCGACTCGCTGTGTAGTCAACACCAGGCCGGGAGAAAAGATTCCGCGTATGTGGTGTCGGTTCATGGTCATCGGTCCATCGCTCGAGCTCCACGGTGCACGCCTGGGTGTGGTCCGTGATCCGAAACGGTTCCGCGATCGCGACTCCGGGAATCCATGCCACCAGACCGTCGACGACGACCATCGGTAGGCGATCTCTCACATGTCGCGGCACGCGGCGTGCGATCAGGAGCTCTTTGACCCGTTGAGATCGCGCTGCTCCGAAAGGCTGCATCCGATCGCCGGGAATACGACTACGAACCAACAAGTGCACCGCGTCGGTGGCCAAGGCCGCTCGATTCGGATGGGAGCGAAGCATCCACGAAGCCAGTGGGCGTCGGTCCGCGCGCATGTGGCTCATCATCGATGGCACGGCAATCGTGCCCGGAACTTCAAGAATATACGAAAACGGTTCCGTGAGGATTCGTCGTCGGAGGTAGACGTGATCACGATCGGCTTCGAACCGCCACCCGGCGACCCAATCACAGCCGACTCGGCCACCGCGCCGAAGCTGCCTGGCGAGCTCGTCGACGACTACCTGGGCTGGCGGATAGATGAGACCCACACGTCTTCCGACAAGCGCGATCGCATCGTTACATAGGGACGAAGGCAGAGCCTCGAGGGCGTGACGATCGAGGATCACTGAACCGTCTTCGCACGTGTGCAGGTCGATCAACGATGCCAGGCGGTTGGTGAGTCGATGTCGAATCCGTCGTGTGGTCGAAGCGAGCTCGACGAGACGCGGCGTCAAATCGGGTACGGCGAGGGTAAGCGT
This sequence comes from Acidobacteriota bacterium, assembly GCA_039184055.1. GTDB lineage: Bacteria > Acidobacteriota > Thermoanaerobaculia > Multivoradales > J023 > JBCDBH01. Next base: position 19,498 of record JBCDBH010000004.1, on the reverse strand, counting down.
CGGCAGGAGATGGTGCCGGATGCGGTTGCGTGGTCGATCGAGGTCGTCGTTGGTGGGGTCGGTGACCGGTTGGATGCCGGCGGTCTCGAGAGCCTGCGACAAGGCTGCGCGCGGCACCGTCAGGAGGGGGCGTAAGCAGCGATGGAATCGCGGTTGGATGCCAACGAGCCCCGGCCAGCGTGTGCCAAAGAGGAGACGCAAGATGAGCGTTTCGGCTTGGTCGTCCGCATGGTGAGCGGTAAGGGAAAACGATGCGCCTGACCGTTCGCGATGGTCTTCGAGCCGCGTATAGCGGGCTTCCCGTGCTCGGGCTTCCAGGCTTTGCCCAGGTGGAGTAGGGCCAAGACGCAACCGCTCGACCGAGCATGACACGCCGAGTCGACGTGCAAGACCTACGGCGGCACGCGCCCGATACGGTGCGTCGGTGTCCAGCCCGTGGTCGAAGTGCACCGCCGTGACGAGATGTCCCTGGCGAGCTGCCAAGGTCGTCATCGCCACCAAAAGAGCGGTCGAATCCGGGCCGCCTGAAAACGAAACGACGAAATGGCTAGGTGAGTCGCCAGCTAGCTCGCTCAGACGATCGGCAAGTTCGAAGAGCCAAGGGGGAGCAAACTGGGCTTGGACCACGGAGAGGGGAGGGGGAATGGTGGCGGTGAAGGGACTTGAACCCCTGACACAGCGGATATGAGCCGCTTGCTCTAACCAACTGAGCTACACCGCCGAGAACGGTAGCATTTTCAATACTAGCGTTTGCAATACGCCTCGCGTCTCGGAACCGTGACCGCTCACGGCTCCGAATCGGAGTGCGGTAGTTTCCACAGCGGCGTGGGAAAAGTCAAGGGCTTCTCGAGCCCGCGATGCTCGGTGGCCGTGACGTCAGCGCAGCGCTTGTTGGCAGCTGCGGAATTGGCCGAAGAACTGGCGCATCGACAAAGCCAGCGCGTTGTCGTTCAAGCGGTAGATGACGTTCTGGCCGCGGCGCTGATCGATGACGAGATCGGCTTCTTTGAGAACGGATAGATGACGCGAGATCGTCGGTTGGGACAGGTTGAACTTCGACACGATCTCACCGACCGTGAATGGCTGCTCTTCGAGGAGGTGGAGGATCTCTTGACGGGTACCGTCCGCCAGTGCCTTGAAGACTTTGGTCATTCTGCGGGCGTTGGTGCGATCTTGTGAAGCTTCCATGACGAACTCCCTTCTCATACAAACAATGACTCGACTAGTAAGCGCGTGTTCGACGCGTCGCGAGGCTGGTGTCAGGTACCAGCGATAGACAAAGTGTAATGAGGGTGGATTCGCGAATGCTTGAGTAGGAGAGGTTGATTGGCTTCCAGTATGACAAGTTAGTGAGCAACCATGTGCAAAGTTATCGATATATGCACGTTACTGATCCTCGAAGCAATTGCGCGCAAGCCGATGGGACAAGGCAGAGAGCTTCTTTCCGAGCCGATTTCAGGGGGGAGATCAAGGGGGGGGAGGTGCCGCGTTCACGCCGCGGCACCTGCACGGAGTGGTCTCAGGCGTTGGCGAAACGTTTGCCGACTTCGTTCCAGTCGATGATATTCCACCAGGCCTCGAGGTAGTCGGGGCGCCGGTTCTGGTAATGAAGGTAGTAGGCATGCTCCCAGACGTCGATACCGAGAAGCGGCTGCTTACCGTCCGAGAGAGGATTGTCTTGGTTCGCGGTCGACGTCACGGCAAGCTTGTCGCCATCTTTCACCAACCAGCCCCAACCCGAGCCAAAACGCGTCGCGGCGGCTTGGAGGAGCTGCTCCTTGAGCGCATCGAGGCTGCCGAAATCGCGGTTGATGGCATCGGCGAGGTCACCGCTCGGTGCACCGCCACCCGACGGACTGAGGCTCGGCCAGAACAGGGAGTGGTTGAGGTGGCCACCACCGTTGTTGCGCACCGCGCCGCGAATGGCCTCGGGAACCGCGTCGAGGTCACCGACCAGATCCTCGATCGATTTGTCGGCGAGCTCGGGATGCTTGTCGAGCGCGGCGTTGAGTTTGGCGACATAACCCGCGTGGTGCTTGCCATGGTGGATCTCCATGGTCTTCGCGTCGATCGCGGGCTCGAGGGCATTGTGGGCATAGGGCAAGGCGGGAAGCTCATGTGGCATTCTGAATCCTCCTCGAAGGGATGGGTTGTTCGGAGTGGGCACGTGCCTCGAATTCTCGACGCCGCGTGCTGATCGTGGATTCTCCCATGGATGCCACGTAGATGAGATGGAAACAGTGTTTGACAACCTGCGGACCCTTTCCATACAATCCGCCTCCCGGCGCGCGGGAGGTTAGCTCAGCGGTGAGAGCACCTGCCTTACACGCAGGGGGTCGCGGGTTCAAATCCCACACCTCCCACCATGGGATCTAGGGATCACCCGAGATTTCTCGGATGCGCGACGGTTCGACATCGACCCGATCCAGCCCCGAAACGGAGTGCGGATCAAGAGGATGTGACACGATGTCGGAGGTACACCGCAGAGTCTGTTCGGAACGTCGAGCAGCCAATCGGTTCTAAGCGGGGCCGTAGTTCAGCTGGTTAGAACGCCGGCCTGTCACGCCGGAGGTCGCGGGTTCGAGTCCCGTCGGCCCCGCCATTACAACTTCCTCCCAGACTCTCAGGGGCTGTCGGTACCCGAATCTCGAGTGCCCATCAAGCGACTCAGAGAGATCTCATACACGACGTCTCTCTACGTCTCCTTGGAGTTCGCGATGCGCGACAAAATCAAACTCGTCTCCTCGGCTGGAACTGGTTACTTCTACACCACCACGAAGAACAAGAAGCTCTCGACCGAGAAGCTGCGCTTGAAGAAGTACGATCCCAAAGTCCGGCGTCACGTCGAGTTCGTCGAAGAAAAGATGCGCTGATCAGCGCGTAGCGACGTCGTCGCGACGCTCTCCGCAGGTCACCGCCGACAGGATTGGGGATGTCTGACCGGGCCGAGACCTTTACGCGACCACCCGCCGCGGAACCGGTGTTGCTCTATGGTGGCACGATCGTCACCATGGATCCCGAACGCCGGGTGATTCCGCGTGGTGAAGTTCTCATCAGTAATGGTCGTATCGCGGCCGTCGGTCGAGCTCTGACGGCCGTTCCCGGTACGCGTCTCCTCGATGTCAGCGACTCGATCATCCTTCCCGGCCTGATTCAGGGCCATGTTCATCTCGGGCAGACTCTCTTTCGCGGGCTCGCCGAGGGCCGTTCCCTACTCCCGTGGCTCTACGAGCGTATCTTGCCGCTCGAAGCAGCCTATGACGACGATAGTGCGTATTGGAGCACGGCGCTCGGCGCGATCGAGTGCTTGTTGGGTGGCACGACCACGGTCGCCGACATCGGCATCTACCAAGGCTTCGAAGGTCACCTCCGCGCGATGGTGGACAGTCGCTTACGCGCGATCACGGGGCTGTGTCTCATGGACTCCAACGCCGAGGTACCCGCCGCGTTGATCGGTGAAACCGATGCGTTGCTCGATCGATGCGCGGCGTTGGGACATCGCTGGCACGGGCACAACGACGGGCGGATCTCGTGGTCGCTCAATCCTCGCTGGATTCTCGGTTGTAGCGAACCTCTGTGGCGTGGCATCGCCGAGCTGGCGGACGAACGCGGCTGGCCGGTCCATACCCATGCTTTCGAATATGCGGACGAAGCGGAGGCGGTCCGTCAGGCGACCGGGCACTCGGAGCTCGATTTCTTCGCCAAGACCGGGGTGCTCGACACCGAGCTCCGGATTGCCCACGGCGTTCAGCTCGATGCCGAGGACCGTCTTCGTCTCGCCGGGCACGGTGCGGCGGTGATTCACTGTCCGGGCGCCAACCTGAAGCTCGGTTCGGAGATCGCCGATCTGCTCGCGATGCGCGACAGCGGCATCCCGGTCGCGGTCAGTTGTGATGGTCCGCCGTGCAACAACCATCTCGATGCTCTCGAGGAAACACGGCTCGCGGCGCGTCTTCAGATGCTCCAGCACGGACCCGGAGCCGTGTCGGGCTGGGATGCGCTGTCATGGGTGACCATCGGCGCGGCTCGGGCGCTCGGTCTCGATCAGACTCTCGGTTCGATCGAAGTGGGTAAAGCTGCCGACCTGGCCGTGTTGGGCATGGACGCGACCCTTTGGGCGTCGTCGTACGCGGATCCTCACGATGTGGTTGCTTATAGTGCCGGCCGTCGTCATATCAGCCACGTATTCGTTGCCGGTGAGCAGCTTGTCGAGGATGGACGTCTGGTGCATGCGGATGTCGACCGGGTGCAGTCCGAGGCGCATCGCGCGGCGAAGGCTCTGTGGCGCCGTTCGGCGCTCGGCTAGCCCACATGTCTCACCAGCCCGTCGGCTGCAGCGCGGAAACGCACGCAATCTCTGCGCGTGCTCGCTCTTCGCTCCCTCGACGTACCTCGGGGTACGCCTCCGGTCGCTCATCCCTGCGCTGCCAGATCTCACGCACGTTTCCGCATCGTAGCGACGAACCGTTCGCTACGACGTTTGGTGAGACATGCGGGCTAGATCCACTCACTCGTTTCCCCGAGCTACCTCGACTCCTTTTCGACGCGAAGTCAGACTCCTCCTGCTCGCCGTCTTTGCATGGCGGCTCTGTGGTAGGTTGGGCACCCCGTGAATCGAGTTGCCTAGGCTCGCGTCCAGCTTCCTTTCTCCATGTCGAAATGGAGGAGAGAAGCCATGGATCGTACATACGCAGACACCATCCCGTCGGCGCCCCATACTCGGGCGCTCCCGTCCTCGTCTACGGCCACAACCTGCCGTGACCGGCAACCGCCGCGGCACGATGGCGCGTTTGTAGAACGTCATCACCGACTCTTCCGCGTTCTCATTTCCGCCGCCTTGCGGACTCGCGGTCAGACGCCGACGCGCGAGCTGGTCGATGATCTGGCGCAGGACATGTGTTGTCGCTTGCTCGTCGAGCCTCGATGCACGAGCGATTTCGGCGGTGATCGCTCGCCCTATGCCAGGGCCTTTCTCAGTACCTGTGCCCACAATCTGGTCGTCGACCATCTGCGCAGAACTGGGCGTCGCAATCGCCACGTTCCTCTCGTCGATCCAGGTGGATTCGACATGTTTCCGGCGTCCGAAGCCAATCCTGAGCAGCGGTTGCTCGCGCGCGAACGGCGTCGAGTCGTGCTAAAGCGCTGTCGCGCCGTCGCGGGTGCCAATCACACGCGTCGCAGCGCTCTGGTGATGGTGTTGCGTGATGGCTACACGAGCCGTGAGGCAGCGGCACGGTTGCCGAATACCAACGCGGGGCAAATCGATCGTTGGGTCAGTCGGCTTCGTGAGCGTCTCGATCGCGAAGGTATTGCCTTGCCACGGCGACGAGGTAGCCGTTCCCGAGCCTGCTACAGTCCACCGATATGAGGACGTATACCGATTCGCGTTGTCTCGACCATACCGCGCCGCCGGGATATCCCGAGCGACCGGCACGGTTGGAAGTCATCCTCGAACGTGCGCGCCAGGAGGGCTGGCCACTGGAAACCGCTGTCACGATCGACGATGCAGCGGTTCGACAGGCGGTTCTCGCGGTTCACGACCCGGAGTATGTGGGCCGATTCGAACGTGCGGTGGCGCGTGGCGATGGTTTGCTCGACTCCGCTGACAATCCGTTGTCGCCGGCGTCATGGGATGCGGCGAGTGGCGCCGTGGCGGCAACTCTCGCTGCCGCCGAAGCCGCGCTCGCCGGTTCCGCCACGTTCGCCGCCGTACGTCCTCCCGGTCACCATGCCGAGCACGCGACCGCGATGGGCTTTTGCTACTTCGCCAATATCGCGGTCGCTGCCCAGCACTTGATCGACCAGCACGGGGTGGAGCGCGTGGCGATCGTCGATTTCGATGTCCACCATGGCAACGGCACGCAACATCTCTTCGAAGATCGGGCCGACGTCTTCTTTGCGAGCTTGCACCAATTCCCGCTCTATCCCGGTACCGGGGCCGCTTCGGAGACCGGCCGCGGGGCGGGGAGCGGGGCGACGCTCAACCTGCCGCTCGCGGCAGCGAGCGATGACGAGGTGTACCTGGAGGCTTTCGATGATGCCTTGGTGCCTGCTTTGGCGGCGTTTGCTCCCGACGTGCTCTTGGTATCCGCCGGCTTCGACGCCTGGCAGGGCGATCCGCTCGGTGGCATGCGGGTGACCGAAGCGGGTTTCGAGGCCTTTGGTCGCAAGCTCGGTGCGTGTGCGCAGCGCCACTGCGGCGGCCGACTCATGTCGGCGCTCGAAGGTGGATACGACGTCTCCCGGCTCGGTGATCTCGTGGCGGCGTACCGGTTAGGCCTGGAAGATGCCGCCGCGTTGTGAAGATCCGGCAGCTTGCGAGCACGAAGACTGCACAAATGCACAATTTCTTGTTTGACCTGAGCGGGCCGCATCGATACTATTCAATAGACTAACCTGCGGTATTACCGCAACATCGCTCGATCCCGCTCGGAGGAGAGACACCATGCTGCGCGTCACGTTGACGTTCCTCGCCCTCATCGCATGCTTGGGCGCCATGCCGGCCGATGCTCAGACGGTCTTCGGTCAAGACATCATCGGCTTTTTCGAAGGTCCAGTCGACGCCGTCGGCGTGGCCACCGGGGCGGTCCGCCTCACGGGTTGGGTGCTGACCGACGATCCCGCGGGGATCCGGCGTGTCATCGTTCGGGTCGATGGAGAAGACATTCGAGACGCGGCGTACGGTCGCGTACGACCGGATGTCGAGAATGCCTTTCCGGGTCGAGTCGACTCGGCCGCGGCCGGATTCGGCTACATCCTCGATTCCACGGCCTTCACCAACGAAGTACATACCGTCGATGTCGAGGTGCAGGCGAACAATGGCGAGAGCCTGGTGCTCAACAGCTACCAGCTGCTCTTCCAGAACAACGCGCAGATCCTGGTGCCGTTCGGGGAAATCGAATTTCCGGAGCGCAACGCCGTTCTCTATGGCAACTGTGTGCCACGTCCGCCAGCGAGCTTCGACACGTCGATCTGTAGCGACGACGGCCTGAGCGATGAAGAGCAGCAATTGTGCGATGCGTCGTTCCGCCGCTATTCAGTGGTCGAGGGCTGGGCGCTCGACATGGGTGATATCGACGCGGTGTTCGCGGACGAAGGCATCGGCTATGTCGAGCTTTTGATCGATGGTGCGATCCACGCCAATACACGGACCGGGTGCACCTTCGTTCCCGAGGCGGGAGGCTTCTCGAATTGCTATGGCTTGCCACGCAATGACATCGAGAACAGCTTTCCGTTCACGATCGACGGACCCAACTCCGGTTTCCGGTTCATCGTCGACATCGGCGCGTTGATCGCCGAGTCTGGGCGCACCCAGGGGCAGCATACGTTCACGATCCGAGCCGGTGACCTCGCCGATCAGGTGGCCAATATCGACGAATTTCCGGTGTTCTGGTCGTGCATTCAGAACCTGCCCAACGAGGCCGCTTTCGGCGCCATCGAAACGCCGCGTCTCAATCGAGTCTATGCCGGCCTGGTCAAGGTCGAAGGCTGGGCGCTCGACGGTGAAGGCGTGCGTCGCATCCAGGTCTGGGTCGACGGTGAGTTCGTTACCTTTGCCGACTATGCGGTCGATTCGCGACCCAATGTCGCGGCTCTCTACCCTGGCTATCCGGACTCGGCGCTTCCCGCCTATCGGGCGTATATCGACACCACGCAATTCGCCGACGGGGTGCGCCAGATCCTGGTCTTCGCCGTCGACGAAGACGAGCAGCGTAGCTTGATCGGTCGCACCGAATTCTTCGTCAACAACGAGTTCTGAGTCTCGACCTCACGCGCGGCTACAGTCGCGCGGTACGAGGGAACAGAAAAGCCGGCCTTGGGAACGAACATCCCAGGCCGGCTTTTTCGTGGGTATTGTTCAGAGATGGGTAGTGTTCAGAGTTACGTGATGACTCTCGAGGCCGTACTCTCGTCACCCTTTCGTGGGTGGGGAAGCACGTAGTGGGGTAGTAGGGAAGCGCGGATCGTAACGGCCCCGATGTCGAGGCGGCTACGCGGGGCTGAGGCGACGGGAGCTCCGCTCGCCTCAGCCGCCGATCAGACGGACTCTGACGTTACGGGAGCGAGCCGTCAGGCACCGACTCACCCGTGGCGCCGGCCGGAGGCTCGGTAGACAGCGCGGGTGTGCGCACATCCGTGCCCATGGTCTGACGCGAGGCGAGCAGCTGTTCCGCTTCGTCGAAGAGCTCGAGAGCACGCTGAATCTGCGTATCACCGGCCGCCAGCACCCGATGCGACGCCTCGGTACCAAAGGTGGCGTTCAGGATGTCAGCGTGAATCTGCCGTGAGGCATACGCCGAGACGGTCTCGTCTTGAAGCTTGCCCTCGATCTCCTCGGGTTCGACGAGCTCTTCCTCGAGGAGCCAGCTTCCAAAGCGGTCCAGCAGATCCGCTGGCGGCTGCCACGTCGCGCTGTCGATCGTGTTCTGTCGAGTGAAGTCGACCGCGAAATCGAAGAACGCGTTACGCGCATAGAGAAATTGGAGGATCTCGGGAAGCTGGGGCAGATCGACCTCGACATCGGGAGTAATGCCACCGCCGCCGTAGACCGTGCGTCCGAGATCGGTATCGAACGCGGGCTCGTCGACGGAGACTTCGAGCTGCTCGTCTTCGTCCTCACCACCGAAGTGGGTGTAGTAGTCGAAGTACGACGAATAGTCACGCTGGATGAGACGACCCGAAGGGGTGTAGTACTTGGCGGTGGTGAGCGCGATACCCGCGCCGTACGACAGGTTGTACACCGTCTGCACCAGGCCCTTGCCCCACGTCGGTGTGCCGACCACGAGGCCGACATCGTGATCTTGCACCGCGCCAGCCAGAATCTCGGCGGCCGAAGCCGTTCCGTTGTTGACCAAGACCACCAGCGGCTTGTCGAGCGGCCGGCCGTCCTCGGCGAAGAACGATTGATCCGAATCACGGGTGCGACCACGGGTTTCGACGATCTTGGTATCGGGTGGCACGAAACGATGCGCCACTTCGATGACCTGGTCGAGAAGACCGCCACCGTTCGAGCGTAGGTCGAGCACCAGCCGTTCCATACCCTGCGACTCGAGATCGTCGATCGCCTCGGTCATCTCGCCCGCGGTCGAGCGGGAGAAGTCGGTGAGACGAATATAGCCGGTTTGTGGTGCGATCATGTAGGCGTAGCGCACCGTATTCTGCGGGATCTCGGCGCGGGTCACGTTGAGGGGTAGAGGCTCGGTCAGACCACGACGGACGATCGAGATTCCGACCTCGGTTCCCTTCGGTCCTTTGAGCTTGTTGACCGCCTCGTCGAGACTCATGGTGTCGGTCGGCTCACCTTCGATCGAGTTGATGACGTCGCCGGCGCGCAAGCCGAGACGCCAAGCCGGCGTACCCTCGATCGGGCTGATCACGGTCAGCTGGCCGTTGCGCATACTCACGAGTATGCCGAGACCGTAAAAGCTGCTCTGTTGACGGCTCCGCATCGAGTCGTAGTCTTCCGGAGACAGGAAGCTGGTGTGCGGATCCAAAAAGCGGAGCATGCCGCGGATCGAAGCGTAAACGAGATCGCGGTACTCGACGTCAGTGCCGTAGCTGTCGTGCGCGATCTGGAGCATCTCGGTGTAAAGCCGGATCTGCTCATCGGTCTCGTCGTCACCGACGGCGAGGAGCTGATCACCGAAGAGGCCGCCGAAAGCGACCGCGCCGAGGAAGAGTGTCCATGCGAGGAAGCGCCAAGATCGTTTCATGGTGACGAGCGTATCACCTCGTGTCGTGGCCCCGGTGAGAGTGGGGCCGGGTCGATGGGGAGTGGGTCGTCTTGCTTGACTTTGATCGGGAGCCACCCGAAGATACCCACGAGGTGAATAACGCATGGTCGGCCCTCTAGGTTTCCCCGAGCTTCTTTTCATCATGCTCCTTGCTCTTCTGCTCTTCGGTCCGCGCGAGCTACCGAAGATCGGTCGAACGTTGGGCAAGGGCATGGCGGAGCTGCGCAAAGCGACAACCGAGCTCAAACGCACCATCGACGCCGAGATGATCGAGGAAGAGGTGCGACAGAGCCGTGAGCTCCTTCGCAGTGGCAAGGAGACGGTGCGTAGCATTCGCAACCTCGATCCTCGTCGCATGCTCGATGACGACAGCTCGAGCGCGAAGAGCGACCCGAAGCAGACTTCCGACACCCAAGCCGAGTCGGAAACCGCCAAATCAGCGGTATCCGAACCCGAGACGGCGATGGACTCGGCGGCTGCATCGGCGCCATCGGAAGAGACGGCCGAGGTGGACACCCACGCACCCGAGCCGTCGAGCGCCGAGCCTGACGACCGTGTCGCGCGCGGGCAGGCCATCGTCGCCGAGACCGCTGAAGCCGACTCCGAGAGCGTCGACAAGGCCGAAGCGACCCCATCGTGAGCACACCCGAGCTCACCAGTGGCGACGCCGAAGAGCTTCAGCGTATGGGGCTCTTCGACCATCTTGAAGAGCTCCGCAAGCGAATCCTGCGCGCCTTTCTCGCCTGCTTGATCGCCTTCTTGGGATGCTGGATGTTTGCCGAGCAGATCTACGATTTTCTCGCGCAGCCCATCTATCGCTTTCTCGAGCCGGGCGAGAAATTGGTGTTCTTGGGCGTCACCGACGCCTTCATGATCTATGTGAAGGTCGCTGCCCTGGCCGCCGTCTTCGTGGCGTCGCCAATCGTGCTCTACCAGTTCTGGGCGTTTGTCGCACCGGGTCTCTACAAGAACGAGAAGCGGCTGGCGATCCCGTTCATTGTCAGCGGCTCCCTGCTCTTTCTCGCCGGTGGTGCCTTTGCGTATCTGGTCGCGTTCCCGATGGCGGTGAGCTTCCTGCTCGGAATCGGTGAGCAATTCGAAGCGCAGATCACGGTCGATCGCTATTTTGGCTTCTTGATGACCGTGATCCTCGGTATGGGAGTGATGTTCGAGCTCCCGACCGTGATCTTTTTGTTGTCGAGGCTCGGGCTGGTCACGCCTCGCTTTCTGATGCGGCATTTCCGCTGGGCGGTGGTGGGAATTTTCATCGTCGCGGCGGTGATCACGCCGACCCCGGATGTCTTCAACCTGCTCATTTTTGCCCTGCCGACCATCTTGCTGTACCTGGTCGGTGTCGGTGTCGCCGCCTTGGCGCCACGCCGACGTGATCTACCAGAAGAAGCCGCCGAGGCGGAAAAGAGCTAAGCCTGCTGGCGACGCCAGCGACGATGCAGCCACACCCACTGCTCGGGCGCCCGACGGATCTGTGCTTCGACCACTTCGGTCATTGCCGCGGTGGCCGCGACGGGATCATCGGGTAGATCCATTACGGGATGTACGACCACCCGGTGACGACCGTCGAGTAGACGTTCGTCGAAGACCGGCACCACCGCCGCTCCGAGCTTGAGCGCCAGGGTGGCGGGAGCGGTCGTGGTGTGCGCTGGATGATCGAAGAAAGGAACCCAGACGCCATCGGTCGCGATGTCTTGGTCGATCAGCACGCCGATCACTCCACCTTGACGGAGGGCGCGCAACATCTCCCGACTGGCGCGGCGGCTGCCACGTGGAAGGTTGACCGTGCCGAGGTGATCGCGTAAACGCTCGATGATGTCGCGGAGCGAAGGATCGTCGTGGCCACGTGCCAGGGCACGAATGGTGACGTCGTGGCTATAGCGTAGGGACGGAATCATCTCCCAATTGCCACAGTGCCCGGTGAGCACCAACGCCGGGCGACCCGCTTCCCGCAGCTGCGCGAAGATCTCCACGCCTTCGACATCGAAGTGCTTGCACGCTTCGCCGACGGGCCGTCCGAGCAGGTGGAGGATCTCGGCGATATTGGTTCCGAGGTGAGCGAACGAAGCTTTCGCCAACCACAGTCGATACCGTGGGTCGAGCTCGGGAAACGCCATTTCGAGATGCGCCAGCGTGCGCTCACGATCGCGACGTGACCAGCGCCAGGCCAGCCTGCCGATCACCGGTCCAAAGCGCTGTGCGCGACGCCACGAGCAACGAGACAGGCTTTGCACCAGGAGACCGATGATCGAGGGTAGGGCGAACGAGCGGACTCGACGCCGCAGAGGACGTGTCGCCATGTTCAAGGTTCCGGGAGGAAACGATCGACGATTTCGTTCCACATACCTCGCGCGCGGAGGAGCAGCTCGACGGCTTCGCGTACCGCGCCCTCCCCACCACGCGAGCTCAGCACCACGTCGACCCGTTCTCGCACCTCGGCGACCGCGTCGGCCGGCGCCAGCGCGAGCCCACAACGGCCGAGTACCGGCAGGTCGATCAAATCGTCACCGATAAACGCCACGTCGCTGGCTTGCACCTGGTGCTCGGTCAGAAAATCGGTGAAGACCTTGCCTTTGTCACCGACTCCGAGCAGCACGACGTCGAGCGACAAGTCGGCGGCTCGGCGCTCGAGCGGTGGTGAGCGGCGTCCCGACAGCAGACCCACCGATAGCCCAGCTTGACGAGCCAATTTGATCGCCAAGCCATCACGGACATGGAACGGCTTGAGAGACTCACCGTCGGCCGTGTAGTAGAGCCGGCCGTTGGTGAGCACGCCGTCGACATCGAGGAGCAGCCACCGGAGCGCGGCGGCGCGGGTCGCGTCGATCAAAAGAGCTCCAAACGCCAGAGATCGTGGAGGTGGATGATGCCGGCCAACCGTCCTTCGTCGTCGTCGACGAAAAGGGAGGTGATCCGGTGGTGCTCGAGACGTTCGAGCGCCGCGGGAGCAAGGGCGTCACCATCGATGGTGCGTGGCTCGGGACGCATGCACTCGCTGGCTCGACGTTCGAGCAGCTTGGGATCGGTTTCCAGCAAGCGACGGAGATCGCCATCGGAAATACAGCCGATCAATCGTCCATCGTCGTCGGTCACCGCGGTGATCCCCAGACCCTTCTTCGACATCTGGTAAATCGCTTCGGGCATCGCGGCGTGTTGACGCACGGTCGGCAGGTCGTCACCGGTGCGCATCAGATCGCTCACCTTGAGCAGCTTGCGGCCCAGGCTTCCGCCGGGGTGAAGACGCGCGAAATCGTCGGGGGTGAAGCCACGCACCTCCAACAAGGCCATGGCGAGCGCGTCGCCCAAGGCCAGGGTCGCGGTGGTCGATGCGGTCGGCGCGAGGTTGAGCGGACAGGCTTCTTTGTCGATCGCCACGCTCAGGTGGAGATCGGCGAGCCGCGCCAGTGGACTGTCGGGTTGACCGGTCATCGCGATCAGCGGCACATCGAGACGCGCCACGATTTCGACAAGCCTGAGAAGTTCGTCGGTTTTGCCCGAATACGACGCGGCGAGCACGATGTCGCCGTCGACGATCATGCCGAGATCGCCGTGAATCGCTTCGGCCGGGTGCAGAAAGAGCGATGGGGTGCCGGTCGATGCCAAGGTCGCGGCGATCTTCTTCATCACCAGGCCGCTCTTGCCCATACCCGTGGTGACGACCCGACCCGACGACCGGTGAATGCGTTCGACGGCCTCGTCGAACGACGCGTCGAGCTGAGAGGTCAGGCCACGCAAGGCATTGGCTTCGACCTCGATGACCCAACGCGCGACCTCACGCGCCGGTCGCAAGGCGACGGTCTCGCTCATGCCGTCTCCGTGACCGCCGCGCGGATCGCCACCAGCGAAGTCAATAGCGCTTCGGCGCGAGCCGGCTCGAGCTGTGTCGTCGAGTCGGAAAGCGCGTGGTTGGGATCCGGATGGATTTCCATGAACACGCCGTCGGCACCCGCGGCGATCGCGGCACGCGCCAGCGGCTCGGCGAATTGACGCGCGCCACCCGTCTGCTTGCCACCACCGGGTAGTTGGAGCGAATGCGTCGCGTCGAAAATCACCGGGATCCCCGCCTCTTGCAAGATGGCGAAGCTCCGCATGTCGACCACCAGATTGTTGTAGCCGAAACTGTAGCCGCGTTCGGTGACCACCACCTTGTCGTTGCCGGTCGCCTTGGCTTTGGCGACCGCGCGTGGCATATCGGCCGGCGCGACGAATTGCCCCTTTTTGATGTTCACCGCTCGACCCGTTGCCGCCGCGGCGGTGACCAGATCGGTTTGCCGGCATAGGAACGCGGGAATCTGCAGCAGGTCGCACACCTCGGCCACGGCGGCGCATTGCTCCGGCAGATGGACGTCGGTGGTGATCGGTAACCCGGTACGTTCACGGACCGTCGCCAAGGCGCGTAGCGCGGTGTCCATGCCCGGGCCGCGAAAGCTCGTCACATCGCTGCGATTGGCTTTGTCGAACGACGCCTTGAAGATCACCGGGACACCGAGTCGCGTGCCCATCGCTTTGACGATCTCGGCGACTTCGAGCACCAGCTCCTCGCTTTCCACCACGCACGGACCCGCGATCACCGGGAGCGGGCCGTCTCCTCCGAGGTGAATACCCGGAGCGATTTCGATCGCGGGAGCTGTCACGAAACAAGCTCCGAGTCGTTGATACCGACCGTTGCGTCGTCGACGTTGTGCTCGTGGTTCGGCTCGCCTGCCGTGTCGAGCCGTGGCGTATCGTCGCCGCGCAGTCGCTTTCGTTGGTGCGCGAGGGCGGCTTCGATATACGACACGAAGAGCGGATGAGGCTCGGTGGGACGCGAACGATACTCGGGGTGGAATTGACAGCCGAGAAACCACGGATGATCGGGAATCTCGATCATCTCGACGAACTTGCCGTCCGGGCTCATCCCCGAAATCACCACGCCGTGCTGTTTGAGCGTTTCGACGTATTTCTGATTCACCTCGTAGCGGTGACGGTGCCGTTCGCTGATATCCGTTGTTTCGTAGATGCGGTGGGCGAGTGTGCCTTCTTGAATTTGGCACGGATAGGCGCCCAGGCGCATCGTTCCACCCAGATCCTCGACCCCGAGCAGATCGCGAAGCTTGTAGATCACCGGGTGAGCCGTCTTGTCGTTGAACTCGGTCGAGGTGGCGTCGCGCAGACCGCAGAGATTGCGCGACAGCTCGATGACCATGCACTGCATACCGAGACAGATCCCGAAGAACGGCACCTTGTGCTCGCGGGCGTAGCGCACCGCGCGGATCTTGCCTTCGCTACCGCGTTGACCGAAACCGATCGGTACGAGCAGCGCGTCGACCTCGAAGACCTCGGCCGGCCACTGCGGGCCTTCCATCGCTTCGGCATCGATGTACACCAGCTCGACCGCGGTGTCGTTGGCGATACCACCGTGGTGTAGTGCTTCGTTCAGGCTCTTGTAGGCATCGGCCATCTCGACGTACTTGCCGACGATGCCGATCCGTACGTGGTAGCGCAGGTGCTTGATCTTGTTGACCAGATTCTCCCAGCGGGTGAGGTCTCGGTCGTATTTGGGCAGCTCGAGCAACTCGAGCAGCTTGTGATCGAGACCTTCACGCGCCAAGGAAATTGGCACCTCGTAGATGGTCGGCACGTCGGGCACCGCGATCACCTGATCGGGGTGGACGTTGCAGAACAGTGCGATCTTGTGTCGTAGATCGTCGGGAAGCGGCCGATCGACGCGACAGCACAAAATGTCGGCGACGATACCGATGGCGCGGAGCTCGCGTACCGAATGCTGGGTCGGTTTGGTCTTGAGCTCGTCGGCGGCGGCCAGATACGGCACCAGCGTGAGATGGATGTTGATCGCGTTCGAGCGCCCGAGATCACGACGGAACTGACGGATCGCTTCGAGAAAGGGGAGCGATTCGATATCGCCCGCGGTGCCACCGATCTCGACGATCACCACGTCGTTGTCGCCCGCCACGAGCCGCATCGCTTCCTTGATCTCGTCGGTGACGTGGGGAATCACCTGGACGGTCTTGCCCAGGTAATCGCCCCGCCGTTCCTTCTTGATCACCGAGTCGTAGATCTTGCCGGTGGTGCAATTGTGCCGCCGTGTGCACAGGGTGTGGGTGAAGCGCTCGTAATGACCGAGATCGAGATCCGTCTCGGCGCCATCGTCGGTGACGAAGACCTCGCCGTGTTGATACGGCGACATGGTCCCCGGGTCGACGTTGACATATGGATCGAGCTTCATCAGGGTGACGGTAAACCCACGCGCCTCGAGCAGCGCTCCCACCGACGAGGCGAGCACCCCTTTGCCGAGCGAGGAAACCACGCCACCCGTGATGAAAATGTATTTCGTCGCCATCGTTCCTTCCTTGGCTCCGTAACGTCACTGCCCGTCGCGGCTGGCGAGACGGGCGGCGACACGTTCGAGATCGGCTTCGGTGTCGACGCCTGGTTCGGCGCTATCGACCTGCAAGACACGAATCGAGATACCGTGCTCGAGAGCACGCAATTGCTCCAACGACTCGGCACGCTCGAGCGGTGTCGGCTCGAGAGCGGCCAAGCGAGAAAGAGTATCGAGGTGGTATCCGTAGATACCTATGTGTTTAAGAGCGGCCGGTGTCGGTTCCGACCGACGCGGAAACGGGATCCGGCTGCGGCTGAAGTAGAGCGCGTCGCCGGCGCGATCGAGCACCACCTTGACCGCGTTCGGATCATCGAGCTCCTCGTCCTGAGCCTCGGTCGCCAAGGTCACCATGGAATGACCGGCGCTCAACGCCCGTGCCACCCGATCGACCGCCTGGGGGTCGATCAGCGGCTCGTCGCCTTGAATGTTGACCACCGCGCCGACCGTCCATCGACGTGCCGCCCAGGCGATGCGATCGGTGCCGCTGGCGCAATCGGCGGGAGTCATTTCGACGTCGCCACCGAAATCTTCCACCGCTCGCGCGATGCGTTCGTCATCGGTCAGCACCACCACGCGATCGAGTGACGGCGCCGCGCTCGCCCGCCGAAATACATGCTCGATCATCGGTTTGCCGGCAATCGCGCGTAGCGGTTTGCCGGGTAGCCGAGTCGAGGCCCAGCGGGCCGGAATGGCGCCGACGATGGGGCTGACGGTCGGTGGTGTAGACGATTGGCTGGCGGGCGAGGTTTCGGTGCGGTGCACGGCTCACTCTATCGCCGGGTCGAAAGACCGTCAACGCGGGCCACGTGGTCGTGCGATGCCGGCTCATGCCTGGTACATTGCGCGCGTGTCGCGACGTCCCGGTCCGCTCTGGGTCGCCGTGGTGGCGTTCGCCGCCGCGGTCTTTCTCGCCGCCGTCGAGCGCGGCGTGCTCGAGCTGCGCGGTGCCGAAGCGAGTTGGATCTGGCTCGACGAGGTCGCCGCCACCGGCCGCCCAGTGGCCTTCTACGCGGCTCGTGACATCGACCTGCGTAACGCTCCCGACTCCGCCCGGCTCACCATCGCCGCCGACGAAGGCTACCGATTGTGGGTCAACGCCGTTCCCGTCGGCGCGGGCGCCGCTCCGACTCCCACGCAAGCGGATCGCTACGAGGTCACCGAGCTCTTCGACGCCGGGCTCAACCGCATCCTCGTCGAAGGCTGGTCGAGCCGTGGCGCGGGTGGGGTGTTGCTCGACCTCGAAATCGATGGCGAAACGGCTTTGGTGAGCGATGACTCCTGGCGACTGTTTCGAAATTGGAATTTCAACCTCTTCTATGCCTTCGAAGGTCTCGAAGCAGGGGAGCCGGCAAAGGTGTGGGGACGGCCACCGGCCGGTCGGTGGCGGCTCGGTTCGCGAGCGCGACAACGACCGCTGATACCGCCCGCGCCGCCTGGCTTGTTGCCGGTGCCACCGATGCAGATCCGCAATCTCGGCAGCACCTGGAGCTCGTTGGCCGATCGTCGTCGTCTGCCCAAGGTCGGTCCCGTGATGCATTTCGATTGGGGGCGCCCGGTCACCGGTGTGCTCGAGATCGACCTTTCCGACGTCGAAGTGGGGACCGCGCTGATCTACTTCGGGCTCGAGGCGCCCGACCCGACCGTCGATCGTCCCGATACGGTCTTGGTCGCGGCGCCCGATGCGCCGCACTGGTATGCGCCGTATCCGCTGCGCTTCCGTCACCTGCTCGTGGTCGGCATCGAGCTCGACAAACCACCTCTAGTGATTCCGATCGCCGCCGATACCGAAGGCGAGGATCAGGTTCTCGAGCGCTTGTCGGCACCGCCGGCCGATCAAGACGGCGTTTTCGGTCTGGCTCCACCCGTTTCGTGGATGCAGGTCGAAGAATTGGTGTGGGATCGTCTACGTGGCGACGACGCCGAGGAAAGCTTGGAAAACCGGCACGCCAAGCCGAGCGATGGCTGAGCGTCAGATGTAGCCGAGAGCCCTGAGCTGCTCGCGGCGTTCAGGGTCGTCCTCGGTCCCAGCGGGAACAAAGCCGATATGAGCGAGGGCGAAACCCGGTCGTTCAGCGGCGAGGGAAATCAGCAGTCGCTCGTCGGTCACCGTCACGTCGCCGAGCGGAATGTTGATGCCCGGACGACGCGAATTCCAGCGCTTCTCGTCGATCTCGAGCGACAAATCGGCGACGTGCAACGAGCCCCGCCCCCACACCTTGGCGATCAAGCTGTAGCGTCCGTTGGGAATCGGTAGCCAGCCGCTCACCGGTACCGTGCCCCGACCCGCGACCACGACCGTGTCGTGCAGGCGCCACGAGCGTTGCCAGCCGGGTTCGGTCCATTGCGCGAAGTCGACCGTGCGAATCGCTTCCTCGTCTTCGACTTCCAACAATCTGGCGCCGATCGCGAAGGGGCCTGGTGGCGGCTTGGCGACACCACCGATCGAATAGCGTCGAAACGGTCGGTCCAGGCGATCGCGCCACGTCTGTGCGAGCTCGACGAAGACCTCGGGATGGCGGAAACGGACGTCGACCGACTCGAGAGGATCGGCGGCGAGGTCGTAGAGCACGCCTCGGACCGTCGACAGATCGTCGAGCGGAAAGATCTCTTCGGGTGGCTGTTCGAACAGCACTTTCCAGGCGTCGGTGCGAATACCACCCAGCATGACCGCGTGTGATCGCGGCTCGAAATCCCCGGCTTTCATGGCGAGTAGATCTTGACCGTCCCACACCGCTTCCTCCGGCTGAGGCACGCCGAGAATCCGCGTCACGGTCGGCGCCAAATCGATGCCTTCAGTGAGGCTCGAGACGCGCCCGGGCTCGATATGACCGGGAGCGGTGAGAATCAGCGGTACGCGGCCGACGAGGTCGTACCAGGGCCCCGAATGACCCCAGCGACCGGGAACCTCGAGCTGATTCTCGCCGTGGTCCGAGGTGACGATCACCAGGGCGTCGTCGAGGTCTTCGCCCAGGCCGGTGAACAAACGGTCCAAGGCCTTGTCGGCTTGCAGCACCGCGCCATCGTAGAGGGCGTCGATATAGGCGCGCTCGTTAGGATCGAGGAGACGGCCGCGATCACGTGGAAAACCGCCCGGAAACAGACCACTCGCCGCTTGCTCGATGTCGACACCCTCGGGCATGAGCTCGAGTGCCTCGGCCTCGGGAAAGCGCGGATGGTGTGGCTCCATCAGATGGATGTAGAGAAAGAGCTTGTCGTTGCGATGTTGCTCGATCACCTCGAGCGCGTGATCCACCGCGATCTCGGCCCGGGGATAGGAGACCTTCGGGTCGGCGCCGATCTCGGTCGGCAAATCGACATAGACCTCGAAGAGATCGGCGAATTCCGTGTCGTGACGCAACCAGGTATG
>JBCDBH010000003.1:0-44103 GCA_039184055.1 Acidobacteriota bacterium | reverse complement strand
CCTTGTTCCAGCGCGCTCTTCTTTTGTCGGATTCTGCTCAGGATGGCTGACGAACGGGCGAACATCCACCGATGAGTCAGTCGTCCGAATCGTCCCGGTCACGTCTGATCCGACGTGTGTCACCGGACAGGGTGGCGGTCTCGACGAGCTTTCTCGCCGTGTCGCCACCCACGACCTCCGCGCCTTCGGCAAGAACCTGCTCGACTTCGTACATGCCTTCCCGGTAGGTCGTCACGGCGCTGTGGGCCGTATCGACGGCGCTCTTGGCCGTGGCGACCACGCGTTCGGTCACCGTCTCGACGGTTCGTTCCGCGCCCGATTCCAAAGCCTCTTTCGCCTTGTCGAGATCTCCCTGCATCAAGCCGACCGTGGCGTCCGATCCCGCGACAACGACGGTCTCGGTCGTCTTCACGACGGTCACCGCGGCTTCGAGCGCAAATTCCGTTGCATGGCCGAGTAGCGATTCGAGACTGTCTGAGAATCGGCTTTTGCTCATACTTCCCTCTTGTCGAGTCCAGATCCTTGGTCGAGTCCAAGATCCTTGTCAGTGTTTCTCGACCGTACGTATCGAGACCGCTCCTTATTCCTGTTGCGTCGAGCTCCGATATGCCTTCGGCGTTACCCCAGCCAGCTGCTTGAAGGTCCGGCTGAAATGCGCCTGATCGGCGAAGCCACAGTCGTGGGCGACGTCGATCAGGGCGACGTCGGGATCGGCGAGTTTTTTTCGAGCCTGTTCGACACGGTAGCTCATGACGAAGCGATGCGGGCTTTCGCCGAGGGTTTGCTTGAAGAGGCGGGAGAAGTGGGAGGCGCTGAGACCGGCTTGGCGCGCGAGGTCTTCGACGCCGATCGAGCGGGCGTAGCCGGTGGCGACGAAGTCGAGCACGCGTTTGTATTGCTGGGTGCTGAGCCCCGTGCCTTCGGCTTCGACGTCGTGACGATCGCCATAGCGTTCGATGAGCTTGACGAGAAAGATCCGCGCCAGAGATTCGAACATGACATCGGAACCGAGCTGACGGGTTTGGAGCGCGTCTTTGACCATTTCGCCGGCGCGACAAAGGTCGGCGTCGGTGAATTGCGGCTGGTCGCGGAGCTGGGTGGCGGTGAGCACGACGCCGACTTCGGTGCGCGCGAAACGTTCGAGTTTGTCGGGCTCGAGGGTGATGACGATCACTTTCGAGCGTTCGTACCAGCGCCAGCCGGAGCGCACACCGGCGGGTGTCACCACCACTTCGTCCTGTTGCAGGATGAAGTCGCGATGCACGCCGTCACGAACATTTTCCACCCGCTGGGGCCCTGGGCGCAGGTTGAGCAAGATATGGTGCTGAGTGTAGACCTCGGCGGGCATCTCCCCCGGCTCGGCCTCGAAGTATTCGAGGGTGAGGAGCTCCGCCGCCGACGCACGCACCAATGACGCGCTGTCGAGAAGCGGTGGCTCGGGGTAGGTGTCTTGGTACCGCACGCTCTGATTATCGCGGATCGACCGGCTCAGATGGAGGGTTCACGCGATGCGACTCGACAATAGCGAGCATCTGAAGAACGACTGGTGGGTGCACGACTATGCTCGCGAGCATGATCTCGAGCTGCTCGATCTGTGGCAATACCCGATTGCCGGCGGCGCTGACGACTTCGAGCGCTTTCTCGCCATTCACGATCTCGAAGCCATGGTCGCCGAGACGTCGGTGATCGTCCGCGCGCTTTTTGGGCTCCGCATGGTGCTCGGACGGATCTTCAAATGGGAAGACGAAGGCGCCGCCGAGTCGATGGACGAGATCTACCGCGATGATCGCGAGATGGTCGGGCGAATCGAAAACGCCACCGTCACCGCGCTGATGCACCTCGCCTGGGCGCCGCTCGAGAATGGAGGAGACGGTGCCGATAAAGACGACGACGGTGGCTCCCACACCGCCCAGCTCGCCGTCTACGCGACTCCGAAGGGCAGGTTCGGGGGTCTCTACATGCAGGCGATCGGACCGTTCCGTCACCTCTTCGTCTACCCGGCGTTGATGAAGGCGGGTAAGAAACGGTGGGAGGCTAGAGCTTGAGGTCCACGTCGAAGACGATTTCAAGCTGATTGTCGCGGACTTTCTCGACAAATCCGGTCGTGCTCAACGTGCCATCGTGAAAGCAAATGTCTTCGGTGGAATTGCCCAGAGAATCATCGCCCAACTGAAACGGCAACATGTCGCCGCGATCGAAGTATTCACCCGAGACACTGACACAGCGCCCGTTGATCTGCTCGAATCCGAGGTGCATCGATACGCCCTCGACCTGAGCCGCGTTCTGACAGCTCGGATCGGCGGTCACGGAAACCGCTCGGTCGCGCGGCACCTCCATCATCCCCTCGAACAAGCCGTCCCGGGTCGCATGAACCTGAAAGAACACCTCCTCGGTGGCGTCCCCAAACGTGTCCTGACTCTTCTTCAAACACAGCCGTGACACGGAAAGCTCCGCTTCGAGCTCGGGTAAACGCTGGTGCCGGCAATCGGCGTGCAGGATCGAGCCGGTTCGAAAGGGCCGCACCGCTGTTTGATCGGCGAGATACGCAAGCTCGTAATAGATCGGCTGGGCGTCGGACATGGCGGTCTCCGCGCTCAAGAAGTCGCGAATGCCACGCACCGTGATCTCATCTGGCAACGGCCTCGCACCTCCCAAGGATTGCACCACGGTGTAGCTCTCGCTCGTTCCATCCACCCACTCTCCCCCGCCGCTAGCCTCGAAATCGACCGGTCCGAATGCCACGTCATGGGAAAGGTCGAGGCTTCTGCTCGTTTCCGAAGTCTTTCGGGATGTACGCAGCAGCAACATGCGGCCGTAGGCGACTCGTGACACGTAGACGGGAATCTGATCGGTTGCGAACTCGGACTCGAACACGGCACGATCGGGGGCGTCGAAGAATGCGATCGACGATCCGGGCGCCTCGAAGTCGGCCGTGTACATGACCTGATGGAAACGACTGATCTCGAACTCCTCGTCGCGGCTCACCGAGAGCTTCGCCTCAGCCGATAGGCCGATCGAGTTGCCCACCAAGACATGTTCGAAAAAAGCCTCGATGTCGTTCCGTTTCCGATCCTTGAATACGGTCGGAAATGGCGAGCCACCGATCGAGGCACCGGCACCCAATGCCACGCGTCGATAGGATGTCGAGCGCCACGACTCGAATCGGGCCTCTTTGTTGACCGCTGTACCGTCATGCGCGGCGGTGGTGGCGAGAAACGCTTCGACCGCCGAGCGGTCGTAGGGTGTGACCTCCAGGCTCGTGGCGCCACGCCCGCGATAGTGAACCGTTCCTGATGATCGTTCGAGCCTGGGCTCCACCATCTTCATCGGTACACCCGCATCCATCGCCAGAATCGCGCCTGGCCAGATATCGGGCGTGAGCTCGTTCAAATAGATACGATCGACCGTTTCCATGGCGTCTTCCGAGAAGAGGACGCACGTATCGGAGGTGCCGTTGTCGAACCATCGAAACTCGTTGTCGAGAAGCCTCTTGGGTCGGCTGGCTGGCATCACGGGAAGACGAGGCATGGCCTCGAAAAAATCGAACGCATCTTCCAATCGAGAAATGGTGTCCATACGCTCGTCGAGCTCTTGTTCCCGTTCGTCGAGCTCCTGCTTTCGCTGCTCCAGCTCCTGATGTCTCTGATTCAGCTCTTGTTCTCTGTGCTCGAGTCTTTGTTCCCATTCGCGCAAATCATCGTTTCTTTCCTTCGTCTCGTTGCCACATCCAGACAACACCCCCAGAACCATGATGAGCAACACCGTGCCAAGAACCGTGGTTCGCATCTTCCACCCCCGATTTCGAATCGCATGCGGCGCCACGTCGTCGACGTGCCGACACCTAGCGTCTTCAGGAACAGGCTCGTATCGAGAGTACTGCAAGATGAGCCGAGGAGCATGTCAGCCTCGGTCATGTGAAGATCGACAGCAAACACATCACCTCCATCCCAATCGACAGCATGATCGAATAGCCCGTCGTGAACATCGCGCTCCTCACCTCCGGCACTCGTGGTGACGTCCAACCCTTCGTCGCCCTCGGCAAAGCACTCCAGGCTCGGGGCCACACCGTCCTGCTCCATGGCCCCGACAATTTCGCAGACTGGGTGAGTCGTCACGGCCTCGCCTTTCATGGCTCGGGGGTCGACACCCACGCCTTTCTCACCACGCCCGAAGCCCGGCGGCTCGTCGCCGAGAGCTGGGGCAAGCTGGCGCGAAGCTGGCATCACCACCTCGTACCCCGACTCGACGAGATCTTCGACGCCAGCCTCGAGGCGTGTCGTGATGCCGACGTCATCGTCTACCACCCGATGATTCCCGAAGCGGTCGACATCGCCGAAGCCACCGGCGCCCGGCTGGTGCTCGCCGCCACCGTTCCCGGCATGACCACCGGCGACTTTCCCGTCATCATCTGGGCACGCAGCTACGGACGCTGGCTCAACCGCCTGAGCTATTTTCTCTTTCGGCTCTACCGACTGCGCTACCACAAATACCTCGACACCTGGCGTCGCGATCGGTTGGGACTCGGCAAAGGGCCCAAGCTCCTCCCCGTCGGCGCCACGCGCGACGGCTGGATTCCGCGTCTCAGCGCCGTGTCCCCGAGCGTCGTGCCACGACCCGAAGACTGGGACGACGACGCCCATATGAGCGGCTATTGGTTTCTCGACGAAAGCGGCGACTGGCAACCCGATCCCGAGCTCACCGCCTTTCTCGACGCCGGTGAGCCCCCCGTCTACATCGGCTTCGGCTCCATGACCCCCGGCGACCCGCGTCGGCTCGGTGAGCAACTGCTTCAGGCCATTCGTCGAGCCGGCATCCGCGTGCTGATCGCCACCGGCTGGGGTGGCATCGACATCGATCCCGACGACGTCCAAGACCTCATCGCCGCGCAGCGTCTCCACATCATCCGAGGCGCCCCCCACGACCGTCTCTTCCCCCACGTGCGTGGCGTCGTCCACCACGGTGGCGCCGGCACCACCGCAGCGGGACTACGCGCTGGCCGACCCACCCTCATCTGCCCGATCCTGGTCGATCAACCGTTTTGGGGACGACGGGTGTGGAAACTGGGATGCGGGCCCAAGCCTCAGCCACTCAAGAAACTACGAATCGATCGACTGGCCGAGGCGCTGCGTGACCTCGCCACCAACAAAAGCTATCGACAGCGCGCCGAGGACGTGGCGCGGGGAATTGCGACAGAGGATGGAGTGGCTCGGGCCGTCGAGGTGATCGAAGGCTCAATACCCT
This sequence comes from Acidobacteriota bacterium, assembly GCA_039184055.1. Taxonomy (GTDB): domain Bacteria; phylum Acidobacteriota; class Thermoanaerobaculia; order Multivoradales; family J023; genus JBCDBH01. The sequence continues at coordinate 38,862 of JBCDBH010000003.1, read as the reverse complement.
ACGATAAAGCAGAGCCACCCATGCAATAGAATGAACCTATGACAAGCCTGACTGTTCAATTAGAAGACGAGCTCGTTGAACAACTCGAGACTGTCGTCACCGATCCCAAACGCCGACATAGCTTTATCGCATCAGCGATCCGCAAAGCGCTTTAGGAGCTCGAGGAACGCAAAACAGCCGAGGCCTACGCTCGACAACCTGATAGCGCCGACGATACTGACTTCGATCCATCTGTTTGGAAAACCTCTTGAGGCACTACGAGATTCGGTGAGCCACCATGCCGGCACCGATTGGAAAGCGACCGGTCCTTCTCTTGTCTCGTAGCCGCCGCGTTCAAATACCTCAACAAGATCGTTGTCGCTGAGATCACGACGACGATCAGGAACATTCCCCAGGAAGTCTCACTTGGCCGAACCGAGGGCTTGGATCGTGCATCGGTTGCCAACCTCGACAACATCCATGTAATCGCCAAGGCTCGGATCGGCGAGCGTGTGGGAACCCTGGCTCCAACGCGCCACCCCGAAGTCAAGCGAGCGCTGGGCTATGTGAAGCGCCGATTTCGTGCAGGCACCGCGGTGCGGCCCAAATTTCCCTCTATATTTTCCCGTTGCACCGCTGGGTAATCGTCGTATACACGATTCAACGATCGACGCACGCCGGTTCACGACATGGCAACACCGCAACACGTGAACTCGTATGGCTCGATATGAAGATCTCGATTCTCGTCGTCGGCACCCGTGGTGATGTGCAACCGTTTCTCGCGCTCGGCAAGGCGCTGGCGGCGCGCGGGCACGAGGTGCGTTTGGGTGGGCCGGACAATTTCACCGATTGGGTGACCAGCCACGGCATCGACTTTCATCCCACCGGGATCGATATGGAGGCGTTTCTCCAATCGGATGAGGTGAAGCGCGTGCTCGGTGGCAATTGGCTGGCGTTGGGCAAGATCTGGCGGAGCACGATCATCCCGATGATGCGCAACATCCTCGACGCGACGTGGGAGGCGTGCCGCGACGCGGATCTGATCCTCTATCACCCCAAGGCGCTCGGCGCGATCGATGTGGCGGAGGTGACCGGAGCGAAGGTGGTGTGCGCGGCGGTGATCCCCATGGTGCCGACGGCGGAGTTTCCCCCGGTGATCTGGACGCGACAGCTCGGCCCGTTCGTGGATCGCCAATCACACAAGCTGTTCAACATGTCGCGCGTGCCGTATCGCAAGATTCTCGACGTCTGGCGACGGGAGTCGCTCGGATTGGGCGAGGGACTGGGCTGGGCGCCGATCGGCGGCACGAAGGATGGGCTGATCCCACGCCTGTGCGCGGTGTCTCCAGCGGTGCTGCCGCGCCCCGCCGATTGGGACGCTACGGCCTATATGACCGGCTATTGGTTTCTCGACGCGGATGAGGATTGGCGGCCCGACGAGGATCTAGCGGCGTTTCTCGATGCCGGTGAGCCACCCGTCTATATCGGCTTCGGCTCCATGACAACGCGTGATCCAGCGGCGACCGCGCGGACGATTCTCGAGGCGGTGGACCGCGCCGGCGTGCGCGCGATCGTGGCGACGGGTTGGGGTGGGCTGGCGGCGCTCGCGGTGCCGGAGCACGTCCATGTGATCGACGGCGCGCCTCACGATGTGCTCTTTCGCCAGGTCTCGGCGGTGGTGCATCACGGTGGCGCGGGCACCACCGCGGCCGGTCTACGCGCCGGCAGGCCGACGCTGATTTGTCCGGTGGCGGTGGATCAGCCGTTTTGGGGCCACCGCGTGTGGAAGCTCGGCTGTGGCCCCAAACCTCAGCCGCTGCGCAAGCTACGGGTCGAGCGTTTGGCTCTCGGGCTCATCGAGCTGACCGGCACTCCCGCCTATCGACGACGCGCCGAGGCGATTGGCGAGGCGATCCGCGCCGAAGACGGGATCGCCAACGCCATGCGCATCATCGGGGCGTAGCGTCCGAAAGGTGGGCTTTACTCATCACCCAAGGCCGCGGGCGCGGCGATGTTGACTTCGGTGCCCACCCACATGATCGGCATTTCACCACCCTGACCGGCGTGCTCGACCCGTGGCGTGAGCTGAAGAGCGAGCTTGTCATCCGATCCGGGGAAGGGACCCGGTAGCGGCACCAGAAGGACTTCGCCATCGGCCAGCCGCCAGCTCGACTTGAGCTCTTTCGACTCGTTGAGGGTGACCGAGGTGCCTTCGTTGCCACCGTTGATGACCAGAGTCATGCTGAGGTCGAGCTCGACGTCGCGGGTATCCGCCGCGACCTTGCCGCGCACATCGACCCCCAGCCGCATGCGGCGCCCATCGACCTCACCCGAGTGGGAAAAAGCTCCTTCTTGGCGCCCGACGAGCCCCACTTCACCTGCAAGCAAGCGGGTCGCACGGGCGGCGATGTCATCACTCGCTTCACCCGCCGCGAGTCGTTCGGCCTGCTCCGCATCGAGCCGCAACAAGGCGACCTGCACCACCGCGCGGTCGAGCGGCTGATCGACCGACGACAAGATGCGTCGCGCCACGGAGATCTTGGCGTCGGTATCGCGCATCACCAGCAGGCTTTGATCTTCGGCGGTGGCGATGTTCTTGAGTGCGAGCAACGACCGCAAGATGGTCATCGCGTCCTTGACTTCGACGTTCTCGAGGTGCCAGAGGGCGATCACCTGGTGATCGTAGGTGCGACGATTCTGTGGCACATCCTCAGCCACCAAGAAGGCACGATCGTCGACGGCGACCCAAAAATGCCCTGCGTCGACGGTGAGCAGATCGAGCGCCTCGGTGATGGTGACGTCGCGAGCTTCGAAGGTCGCTTCACGCTCACGTAGCCGATCGTCGAAGAGCACGGTGCTCCCAGCGGCCTTGGCGATGGCGCGATAGATGTCGGTGATCGCCACCGGTTCGTTGAAAATCAAATCGATCGGTTGCACGCCATCGAGATCGAGTCGAGGTGGTGCTTGCGCCACCGCGAGGATCGGAGTGATCAGAAATAGGCACACCCATACCGTCAGCAAAGATCGCTTGTCTCGCATCGTTTTCAGCCCCTTTTGTGTGTCATGTCTGGGTTGGCGGCCGCTCACCTGCTTCTACGACTCGCGGCTCGCGACCATCTATCTATGACTCCAGAACATGACCTGGACCCGGCTCGACACGGGCGAAACGAGACGACCAGGCGCGCGCAACACCTAGACATCGTGGCGTACCGGAGCCTATCGGACGGCCCCACACCGAGAGCATGCCTTGACGACATCAATATGCTTTCATAGCATTGCCGTATCCAACCAGGATCGACAGTCGATCCATGTCAGATGCTTCGAGCACCCAGGGTGCGTAGGCTGAATGGAGACATGTGATGAAAAGAAACATTGTGCTGTGCGTGTGGATGCTTGTTGCCACCGCCGGATGGGCGAATGAACGTCTGCTGGTCGATGTGAACACGACAGCCGCGGGCTCGGCACCCGCGGACTATACGGCGTGGCGTGGTGACATCGTGTTCACCGCCACGGTTCCCACGCTGGGTCGCGAGCTTTGGACGAGCGGTGGTGACGCCGCCACGACACGTCTCCTGGTCGACGTGCTACCCGGCGATCGATCGTCGTCGCCCGCCGACCTCACCGCTTTCGGTACGAATCTCGCGTTCAGCGCCATCGATCCATCTCACGGACGGGAACCGTGGAGCTTCGACGGTACGAGCGCGGCACAGCTCGGCGATCTGCGCCCTGGGCCAGAAGGATCGGACCCTCGTCACTTCGCCGCGCTCGGCGATCGCGTGGTGTTCTTCGCCGACGATGGCGACACCGGTACGGAGCTGTGGGTCAGCGATGGAACACCGACGGGAACCACGCGGATCACCGATCTCGATATCGGCGATGGGGACGTACGACTGCTGACGGTGATCGGCAGTCGTGTCTTCTTCGCACCCACGGCTTTCGGCGACCAAGACGTGCGGGTCACCGACGTCGACACCGGCGTCACCACGGTGCTCGACATCGAGGTGGTTTTCGACGATCAGGCAGCGGTGATCGACGATGTGCTCTACCTGGCCCGTGACGGTGAGGATCAGCTGGTGTTCACCAATGGCACGCCGCCTGGCACGGGCACGGTGAGGCTCCCTGGAGCTCTTCGGGGTAACAGCAGCCAGCCCTGGATGACCGTGGCGGAAGGCCGACTCTTCTTCAGTCTCTTCCGAGCCGACGTCGGTTTCGAGCCGTGGTCGTTCGCTCCCGAGCAGGGTACGGCTCAATTGATCGCCGATCTCACTCCGGGGGCGGCGAGCTCGGAGCTCGTCGGCTTCCGCACCCTCGACGACGAGGTCTACGTGACACGATTCGTCGGTGCCACCAGCGAGGTGGTGCGTCTGACCACGAACAGTGCGACCTCGGTGCCGTCGACCACTGGCAACAACCTCTTTGTTCTCGACGCCGTGTCGCTCGACGGCGGCGCCGGGTTCTTGGCCATCGACGCCGAAGACTTGCTGGGCGAGCTCGATTTCGTGGTTGGCCAGATCGTCGCCGACGTCGCGGTGATCTACGGTGTGCCGGTCGATCCGAACGCGCCGATCGGTGCCGCCGACGAACGTCTTTGGTTCACCGCCGAGGAGGACGACGTCGGCACCGAGCCGTGGTCGGCGATGCTCGGCGGCGCGCCGCTCAGGGTCGCCGATCTCAATGCTGCGACACGATCGTCGCCCGCCATTACGCAAGCGCTCACCCTCGATACCGGTTTCACGCTCTTCTCGACCGCCGATCGAACGATCTGGCGCACCAACGGCACCGCTGCCTCCACTCTGGAGCTCGCAGCGGGCGCACGGAAGCTCGAACGAGCGGGCCGCAGGGGAGTATTCTCCGCCTCCATCGACGGCGTGCGCCATTTGTGGAAAACCGCCGGCACGCCAGCCACCACCCGCCCCTTGCTGGCGCTCGAAGCGGGTACGTGGCCGAGCGCTTCGACCGGTGCGCTCGCCTTCTACATCGTCTCTGAACCTAGCGTCGCCTCGGAACCCGGCGCCACGACCGACGGCCCTGACCGCTTGTTTATCGGTCCTTTCAATCTCGCCTTGTGGGTCACCGATGGCACCGTGGCCGGCACGCGCAAGCTGCATACCTGGCAATCACCGGCGATTCCGAGCGCGATTCTGGTGGCGGGAGACCGCATCGTGATCGGAATCGCACGTGAAGACGACAAGGCGACCTCGTTGTTGATCAGCGACGGCACGGTGAGCGGTACCTCGGTAATCGCTGCACCGCTCGATCTCGTCGCGCTACCCGGTCCGTTCAAGGTGATTCCAGAGATCCTCCTACCGGGCGCCAGCCTCGACGACGGTCGCACCGTCTTCTCGAGCTTGAACGACGGTGTCGGTCTCGAACCGTGGATCACCGACGGTACCGCCGCCGGCACCGGACCCCTCTTCGACTCGCCTCCACCACAGGCCATCGAGCCACTCGACTATCTGTCGACGGGCGATGCGATCTTCTTCCGTAACGACACCCCGGATGGCCTCGAGCTATGGGTCACCGACGGCTCGCACGACGGCACCACCAAGCTGATCGACCTCGGTGCCGACTCGAAGCTGCTCGGCGCCGCGCATGGCACGTTGCTCTTCCGCAACACGGACGCGAGCCACGGTGCCGAACTCTGGGTGAGCGACGGCGTCACCGCCGAACGCCTGGTGGATATCGAACCCGGCGCGCTGTCGTCGTCTCCCGACGCGGCGCTCGAGATCGGTGGCGATCTCTTCTTCGCCGCGCGTAACGCCGCGCACGGTCGCGAGCTATGGAAAAGCGATGGCACCGTCGCCGGCACCCAGCGGGTGACCGACGTGCGTCCAGGAGCGGGCTCTAGCGATCCCGAGCCGTGGGTCGTGGCACCGGGTTACCTGCTCTTCACGGCCGATGACGGTACACATGGACGGGAGCCGTGGGTTCTCCCCGACCTCTGACGTTCACTCAGACGGTCGCTTCGACCGTCGGCGCGTGTTGCAGATGCTCGGCGAACCAGGCCAGCTCGAAAGGCTGGCCGTCGAGCGTCCGCAGGTGATCAAAAAAGGTGGCGGCGGGATCGAAACGGGCGAAGAAGGGTCGACGCACCCACGCCGGATCACGCGCCTGAAGCAGATCGAGCACAAAAGCGTCGTGACCGGCGATGTCGACCCGACCGAGCACCCGGACCTTGCCGGGAAACGCCGACATGACCGGTCCACGAACGGTCCGAGCGAGACCGCTGACCCGGCTGTAGGCGTCCTGGAAGATTCGCCAGGCACGGTCGAGCGGCACTTCGAAGTAGTGACGCGGCCCGGTGTCACGCTCGACGAAGAGATAGTAGGGGACCAGCCCGAGTCGCACCGCCTCGGCCCACAGACGCGCCCAGAGAGCCGGATCGTCGTTGACGTGACGGATGAGTGGCGCCTGCAGACGCACTTCGGCACCGGCGCTCCGGATGCGCGCCAGGGCGCGCCGGGCGATGGCCGGCTCGAGCTCGACCGGGTGAGAGAGGTGGGCCATCACGGCGACGTGTCGCCCGCCCTCGACGATCCGCTCGATGAGACGGAGTAGATCGTCGGCGTCGGGATCGCTGACGAAACGCTGTGGCCAATAGGCCGGAGCTTTGGTGCCGAGCCGAAGGGTGCGTACCGTGTCGACCGCGAGCAAGGGTGCGAGAAACGCCTCGAGCCGGGCGGTCGACATGACCAACGGATCGCCACCGGTGATCAGCACGTCGGTGACGTCGGGATGGGCGCGCAGGTACGCGGCGGCGCGATCGCTCGTCGGGGTGGCGAATCGAGGCAGGTCGCCACCGGTGAACTGCGCCCAGCGAAAGCAATAGGTGCAGTAGGCGTGACAAGTCTGCCCGGCAGCGGGAAAGAGCAGCACCGTCTCGCGATATTTGTGCTGCAGACCGTCGAGCGGCTGTCCTCGCCAGGTGGGAACGTTGGCGGTCAGCTGACCGGCCGGATGCGGATTGAGCCGATAGCGGATCTCGGTGAGCGTGCTGTCGAGTGTGGCGCGATCGGCGCCGCCGACGATTCGATCTCTGAGCGTGGCGTAATCGGCCGGGGCGAGCATGCCCGACTGCGGAAAGGTGAGCTGGAAGATCGGATCGTCGGGCAGGTTGTCCCAGTCGATCAGGTTTTCGACCACATACGCATTGGTGCGAAACGGCAACACCCGACCGACGACATCGATCGTCTCGCGGGTCGCGGCATCGAGATGACGCCAGACGGGGTGCTGGCGAATCGTGCGCCGATCGAGCGGTCGCCAGCGCTCCCGAGTCACATCGCTGCTATCCACGACGCTCAAACATTGCCCGCCGTGCTGATGCCTCCGTCGATGGTGAAGAGCCCACCGGTGATCCAATCGTTGGCAGGATCGACCAGGAAACGCACCATGCGCGCGATGTCGTCACCCTGACCGATCCGTCCGAGCGGGGTGATCCGGTCGGCGGTATCGAGCCACGTCGACACCGCTTCGGCATCCATCATGGTGTCGAAAATCGGCGTTCGGATGAGCCCGGGAAGCACGGCATTGATCCGAATGCGATCGGCGGCGTGATCGAGCGCCCAGCAGCGGGTGAGCTGATCGACCGCCGCCTTGGTCGCGGTGTAGATCGAATAATTCGCCAGCACGGTCTGGGTGACCGACGACGAAATATTGACCACCGACGCCCCACCCCGCTCACGATGACCACGCAGCTGGGTCAACGCGGCGCGCATCATGTGGATCGGCCCTTTGACATTGATGTCGAAGAGCGCGTCGATATCGTCCTCCGTCGCCGCGTCCACCGGCCCACCCCGGGCGATACCGGCGTTGTTGACCAGGATGTGCAGCGCGCCAAAGGTCTCGACCGTCGCCGCGACCATGGCGCGAGCGTCGTCGGCCCGACGAACGTCTCCCGACACCGCGAGCGCGCGACCACCCGCGTCGCGGATCGCCGTCGCCGTCTCCTCCACCACTTCATTACGCCGCCCGCTGATCACCACCGCGACCCCTTCCTTGGCCAGGTCGTGGGCGATGGCGGCGCCGATACCGGTACCGCCGCCAGTGATCAGGGCGACGCGGGACGAAAGATGTGTGCTCATGAATTCAGACTCTCACTCGGGTAGTTCAAGCGCCGGCTCATAGCGCGTCGATCATCTCCTGGGCGGCGCCGGCATCGGGGTGATCGGGCGCCAGCTCGATGAAGCGTCCGAGGTGCTCTTTGGCTTTGGCGAAGTCGCCGTCGCCGGCAAAGACGAGACCGAGCTGGTAGTGCGCTTCGGGATTGTCGGGCGCGATCGACAGAGCCTGGAGCAGAGCGTTCTTCGCCTGAGTGGCGAGACCGGCTTCGTAGTCGGCGGTGGCGCGACGGATGAGCAGCTCGGCGGCGGCGGCGGGATCGGCGGCGCGGTAGGCGGCCATGGCCTCGGCGGCGGCGGCGGTGTCGCCCCGGGCGTCTTGGATCAGAAAGCGCACCCGCAGTCCACGGACGTTACCGGGTTCGACGGCGAGCAGACGATCGACCGCGCCGATGGCGAGGTCGTATTGCTCGAGGTTGTAGTGCGCGGTAGCGAGCGCCGCCCAGGCGGGCGCGAGATCGGCCTGGAGATCGGTGGCGGTGCGAAAGTCGACGATCGCGGTGTCGTCGTCACCGTCCTGGAAGGCGGCGACGCCGCGATTGTAGATCTCGGCGGCGAGCGCCGGTGCGACTTCGGTGCCACGCACTTTGGCGAGCGCCTGCCGCGCTTTGGCGCCCTGACCGGTGCCACGGTAGACGCGATAGGCCAGACGCGCGGCGGTGGCGTCGCCTTCTTCGAGGGCGCGGTATTGATCCATCGCGGTGGCGGCGGCGACGTCGTCACCGCCGTTGTGCATCATGTGCGCCAGGGTGAGATGCGCCTGGGGCATGGTGGGATCGATCTCGATCGCCTGGCGAACCTTGGCGAGCGCGGCGGCATCGTCTTCGGCTTCCCAATCCTTGAGGGCGTCGTTGTAGACGTCGATCGCCTGGTTGCGCTTGCCTTCTTCGGCCGAGCCCATACGGACGTTGTAGTCGTACCACTCGCCATCGACCAGCTCGAGCGAGGCTTCGAGCTTCGCCAGCCCCTCTTTGGTCAGGGTGAGGCGATAAAAGCCCTCGGGCTCGGGAATCTCGAGGGCGAAGGTGCCGTCGACGGCGCTCGCCACCTCGATCACGTTGGTGAGGTCGTTCTCACTCGCCACCTGGATGGTGACTCCGGCCTGCGGGTTGCCGTCGGGACCGAGCACGGTGCCCCGCACCTCGGCGATGCCCTCTTCCTGGGCCATGGCGGCGCCGGCGACCCAAAGCAACACAAGGAACACGCGCGTGGCGGTACGCAAACTCTTCATCTCTCTCTCCTCTCGACCCAAAGCTTGGCCGCGGCTTCACGACCGAGGGTCACGTGATCGTGCTCGGCGGCGTGAACCGTGACCGCGCGAGCCGCGGGATCTTGACTGTGGACCACCAAGAGCGCGCCGGGTTTGAGCCCGTGTCGCTCGGCGAATCGTAAAAAGGCTTCGTCCTGGTCACTCACCCGTGACAGCCGGTAGCCGTCCCCGGGTGGACACTCGGTGAGACACGTGAGCTCGGCGAGGCTCGCTGGATACTCACCTTCGACATCGGGAATCGGATCTCCGTGGGGATCGGTGGCCGGGTGCCCCAACAAGGCGTCGAGCCGGTCGATGACCTTGTCTGAAAACGCATGCTCGAGCTTTTCGGCCTCTTCGTGGACCTCGGACCAATCGAGACCGAGCACATCGACGAGAAAGCGTTCGATCAATCGATGCCGCCGGATCACGTGCCGAGCGAGATTGCGCCCGGCTTCGGTGAGCCGGACGCCACGATGTTTTTCGTAGACGACCTGGCCGTTGCGTTCGAGCCCTTTGACCATCGTAGTGACTGTGCCCGGGGTCAACGCCAGCGCTTCGGCGATCCGCCCGGTGCTCACCAACGAGCCGGGATCCGCCTCTTCTTGAATCAGGATGGTCTTGAGGTAATCCTCGGTGGTGCTCGACGGCATGGGCAGAGCGTACCAAAGGCGACGCTCGGAACCGTTAGTCACAGCTAACGCCCGGAGGCGCTATGGTGGCAACCATCAACTCAGTCGAGGTTCAGTCGAGATATTGACCAGGGGGCAGGATGATCACCTGACGCTCGGGCTCTTCGCCACGCGACGCCGAGGCGAGTCCGTGCTGTTGGGCGATTTCGTGCTGCAGGCGTCGGATGTGACGTTGCTGCGGCTTGAGCGCCACCGGTTGGCCTTCGCCCCGCACCCGCGCGATGGCGCGGATGACTTCGGGGGACGCGGCGACCGGGAGGTCGTCGTCGTTGCGTTCGGTGAGACCGAGCTCACGACGCAAGAAGGCTTCGAGCTGGTGCTGGGTGTTGCTACGGATGACCTCGATCCGCGCCCCGGCGGCCTCGGCGTTGCGCAAGGCTTTGGGCTGCCGTCGCTCTTGGGATTTGACGGTGAGCACGACGTCGGCGGCGCGCACGGCGTCGACCAGGGAGATGGCGGCACCGAGCTGCTCGACGGCGCGTTCGAGCCGCCCCCGGCTGACCGCGAAGGGAAAGATCTTGAGACCGCGCTGAAAACGGTGCCCGCTGCGTAGGGGTGACCGCCCACGCCGGTCGTCCTGGCGGTCGATGTCGATCGGTTTGGGCACGCTCACCGCGACGTCGCCGTCTTCACCTCGGATACGCACCTCGGCCGCCGCCGGCAGGTCGCGCAGCATGCGATCGACCACCTCGGCGACGTCGTGGTGGACGGCCAGACGATCTTTGGCCTGGATCTCGACCAGAACGTCGAAAGTGGGTGGGGCCTTGCGTTCGAGCACCGTCTTCTGGGTGCGACGTCGACGCGCTTCGTCGTCACTCAGGGTGACTGCCTGAATGCCTCCGACCAGATCGGACAGGGTCGGGTTCTGGAGCAGGTTTTCGAGGTTGTTGCCGTGCGCCGTGGCGATCAGCTGAACACCGCGTTCGGCGATGGTACGCGCCGCGAGCGCCTCGGCCTGGGTGCCGATTTCGTCGATCACCACCACTTCGGGCATGTGGTTTTCGACCGCTTCGATCATCACCGCGTGCTGTCGTTCGGGTGACGGCACCTGCATCCGCCGAGCGCGACCGATGCCCGGATGCGGAATGTCACCGTCGCCGGCGATCTCATTCGAGGTATCGACCACCACGACGCGTTTTTCGAGCTCGTCGGCGAGCACCCGCGCCGCCTCGCGCAGCAGAGTCGTCTTGCCGACACCGGGACGACCGAGCAGCAGCACCGAACGACCGTCTTCGATCACGTCGCGAACGATGTCGAGGGTGCCGACCACCGCGCGACCGACCCGACAGGTGAGCCCGACGACGTCGCCGCGTCGATTGCGGAGGGCCGAAATCCGGTGCAGGGTGCGCTCGATGCCGGCGCGGTTGTCGGGCCCGAACGCACCGACTCCACGCACCACCTGGGCGATCTCGTCGGCGCTCACCGGCGTGTCGTCGAGACGCTCGCCACGCTCGGGATAACGCGCCTCGGGCGGTCGACCGAGATCGAGAACGATTTCGATCAGCGATTGGGTGGCGGGTCGGGTGGCGAGCGCGGCGCGCACCCGCGGCGGCATCAGCTCGAGGAGGAGGGCGAGGTCGTCGGTGCTGGTGGTCGGGGTGTCGTGCATGGTGGCGTATCGAGGGCCTCGCCGATCGTCTCGACGACGGCTTTGGCGAGGAAGTTGTTGCCCCGTCGATTCAGGTGACAGCAATCGTCGATGTAATAGGTATCCGTTTCTTCACGGAACACCCCGCTGGCATCGTGAAAGGTGACACCGTCACGACACATCTCCGAGCCGACCTGGCGGAGTAGAGGATACGCCGTTTCGGTGATCTTGCGGTACCGCCCCTTCGAGTATTCGGTGAGCTTGAGCTCGTGGGCGCTGAGCTTTTTCGAGCCTGGATCGTATTGATTGGGCTGCAGGAAGTGGTGGTAGTCGATGCCGTTTTCCATCGCCAGCGCGTGCATCTGGACCGAGCTACGGCGCCAGATATCGATGAGATCAGCGTAGATCTGGGCCTCGTCGCTTTCATCGTAGGCTGGCCCGACCGCTTGAAACGAGTCGGTGAGCGTGAACTCGCCACGCGCTTCCTCGAGCTCGGCGATCCGTTTCGCGTCGATGCCATCGCCCGCCGTGAAGATCAGCCCGGCGATCGAGCTGAAGCGCCACGGCGCGGTAACGAAACGCATCGCACGGGCGCGACGACGGTCGTGGAGAAAGTAGATCTCACCGAAGACCTTGCGGAGCTCACCGTCGACCGCCGCCGCCTGGTTGCGCCAGGTGCGCGGATAGATCGGATGCACCCCGAAGGTCAGATTGTCGCGGATCGGCTTGATCATCTCGTTGAAGCCATCGATATTCACGATGACGTCGAGATGACCACCGAGCGCCAGCACATAGTTGAGCGTCATCAACTGCTGAGGCTGTTTCTGACCGGGCAGGGCGAGGTTGACGATGATGATCCGCTTGCCCCGGTAGGCCGGCAGCGCCCCGAGCTCGTTCACCAACGTGCGATGACCCATCACCACCAGCTGGTTGGCCAGAGAGCCCCCGAACACGCCCACCACGACGCGGTCGTCGGCCGGGCGCCAGATCAGCGGATGGTGGCTGTGGGGAAAGCCGAGATTCGCGGCTTCGGGATGGGTGCGGATGTGTCGGCGTTTGAACGTCTGGTCGAGCACGTAGCCGAGGTAGGGGTGGAGCACCTGGGGAGCACGCAGATCTTCTCGGACCGTGCCCTGGACGAGAAAGAAATCTTCGTCTTCGTTCGCTGACGGCCCAGTCGCGTCGGAAGCTTCCGGGGCGTCGGCGTCGGTCTCGACACCGAGAACCTCGGCCTGCTCACGCGCCAGCTCGCCCCAACCGACGACCCGACGATGCAGGATGGAGAGCCCCGTCCAGGCGATCAGCTCGGCGACGCCCCACAGGAGGAGCACGAGCAAAACGATGAAGACGATCCGGCGTCTTCGGCCTGGGGAGCTCTCCAATCCGACCTCAGTTGCGGTACTGATCGAGCGGAGTCGCCAGTGACGGCACCAGCGACGCGGCCGGTGGCGCGGTCTTCATGAACTTCGCGGTCTCGCTGATCCGCTTCATCAAACAATCGATCGCGCCTTCACCGGTGCAGCGTGGCGCGAAGCGAGTCTGCCAATCGTCGCAATGACCGGACAGCGCGGCGAGCGTGCCGATACCCGAATCGGGGGTCGCCAGCTCGGCGATCAGCGCGTCGACCACCAGCTGCGACGCGGCGGCGCCACAGGCATCGGCGGTGAGGTTCGGATACGGATGGAACGGCGCGGTCGGGTGATGCTCGTGATCACAGAAGTAGTGACCAAAGCTGTAGCCGTTGACCAGGATGAGCAGATCGGCGACGTGACGACCGATCATGTGGCTCGATTGCGGGGTGACGAACGGCATGGCGGCGATCTCGGCGGCGATCTGTTCGTCGATCGGTCCACCACCGGCGAGCGACGGACGCACCATCGCTTGCCCCCACAGGCTCACGGCTTGACGCACGAGGGCCGGATCTTCCCAGCCGAGCTCGGAGCCGTTGCGGCTCGGCGTGCACACGCCGTCACAAATCGGTCCCCACGGACCGTCGTATTCCTGATCACAACCCGCGCCCGGGGTGCCTTCGGGTTTGGGCAGACGCCAGGTGCAATTGTCTTCGACCGTGAAGCCGCCCGGTCCCCAATAGCAAAAGTTGCCGGCGGTACAGTCGCTCGAGAAATAGCAATTGCAATTCGGTCGACCGGCATCGGGTGGCTCGGTGACCGACCATTCGGTGGTGTCACCGGTTTCGTAACCGTCGATGAACACTTGAACGCCGAAGGTCATTTGGCCGTTGGCGGGCATAACGGCGAGGGCGGCGATAAGAAAGGCAAACAGAGCAACGCGACGGGCGAGCATGACGGACCCTCCTTGGGAACGTGGGCGGGACGAAAACGGGCGATCTCTCCGAGTTTATCAAAGGATCGCCCGCGACCGGCTCCGACATTCACTCGGCGCGGTCGTCGGCGATCGCCGCCGCCACCGCTTCGGCGAAAAGGACGTTGCCGCGGAAATTCATGTGGCAGCAGTCGTCGATATAAAGGGTGTCGGTGTTGTCGCGAAAGATGCCCGTCATGTCGTGAAAGGCGATGCCTTCGCGACGCATGACTTTGCCGCTACGTTGCAAGATGGGAAAAGCCGCTTCGACGATGGTGCGATATTTCCGCGTCGGGGTGTACGCGGTGGCCAGCTCGTCGTCGGTGAGCGGTTTGGAGTCGGGCACGTATTGGTTGGGCTGGAGGAAGTGGTAGTACTCGATCCCCAGGCCCGTGGCCAGCCGGTGCATCTGCGTCGAGCTGCGCTGCCACAGCGCGGCCAGCTCACGATAGGTCTGGTCGTCATCGGCCGCCGTGTCGTAGGTCGGGCCGACGGCCTGAAAGCTGGCGGTGAGATCGATCGCCTGGCCACCGCTTTCGAGCGCTGCGATCCGCATGGCGTCATCGCGGTCACGCCAGGCGTAGAGCACGCCGGCGACGAAGCTGAAGCGCAACGGCGCCCGCTCGAAGGTCTCGGCGCGTTGCTGACGACGCGCGTTGAGATAGCTGATCTCCCCCACCACGCGACGCACGTCGCCGTCGAGATCGGAAACGCGGAATCCCCACAGACGGGGAAAGGCCGGGTTGACGCCGAAGTGGATGTTGTCGGTGATCGGCAGCACGATGTCATTGAAGCCGTCGACTGTCAGCACGACGTCGAGGTGGATACCGAGCGCGAGCACGTAGTTGAGCGCCATCAACTGCTGGGGCTGCTTCAAACCCGGCAGGGCGAAGGTCAGCACCGCGACCTCTTTGCCGTAGATCTCGCCGAGCTTGCTTTCGAGCGTCTCACGTCCGGCGACCGCCAGATGGTTGGCCACCGAGCCGCCGAAGATCGCGACCACCACTCGATCGTCCGAGGGAGGCGCGTACACCGGGTGGATGTTGTGCGGGAAGCCGAGCGAGCGCGCCCCCGCATCGCTTTCGAAGGGGAGCTCGTGATCGTTGTCGAAGATGAAGCCCAGATACGGGTGGATCACCTGTTCAGCGCGCAGATTGCGCAAGACCGCGTTGTGCACCACGCGCTCGTCGATGATTTCGGTGTCGACCGTGCCGGTGATCCGGCCACGTCGCTCGGCCATCGAGCTCCAGCTGGCGAGGTCGCGACCGAGGAACGACAGACCGACCCAGGCGAGAAGCTCGGCGATCCCCCAGAGGATCACGAGCAAGAGGACGACAAAGACCATCTTGCGCCCGGACGAGAGCGGTGCGACGGGCGGGGTGGCAGGGGCCGTGTCGGCTTCGGTGGTGGCAGTGGGCTGGTCGGACATCGCGTATTCGGGACTCTCGGTCAATGCCATGGCGCCAGATGGCCCACGGCGAAACATGTGTGATAAGCGTGCGGTAAAGTCGCACACGGACGGCAGGAGCCTGTCGCGATCCAGACGCGACAGGCTCCTAAGTGTACCCGCGGCGACAGTGTACCCGTGGTGACGCCTCGACGGTATGTCGCCGTGACCTACCCGGTACCTCGCTCTATCTTCGTCGATCCTTCGTTCGTGATTCTTCTCGGAGCTCAACTATGCGCGCACCTCTTCTTCTCGTCGTACTCCTCGTACTGGTGTCGCTCGCCACGCCCGCCATGGCCACGCCATCGCAGGCCAGCCAACCGACCAGCTTCTCGTTACCGACCGCCGATCTCGCCGAGGTCGACCTGCAGACGCTGCCGGCGCTCGACAGCCGCGCGCTCGATGCAGCCGAACGCGCGGCGCGCCGTAACGCCCCGATCGGCGCGGTGGCGCCCCGTTTCGCCGAGCCGGTACCGGTCGACTTCACGCCGTACGACAGCGGCACCTGGCAAGCGCTCGATGACGGCAGCCGTCTGTGGCGTCTCCGTCTCCGCTCGCCGGGCGCGGTCAACCTCAATCTGGCGCTCATACCGTTTCGGCCTCCCGAGGGCGCGCGTCTGTGGGTCTACGGACCCGATCGAGCCGTCGTCCATGGCCCGTTCGTCGGTCATCGCGACCACGACCTCCCCGAGCTGTGGACCCCGCTGGTGCCGGGTGAGGAGATCGTCGTCGAGCTGGTTCTGCCCGCGTCCGTTGCCGACGCCGATCCGGGGGTGACGATCAGTCGTCTGCATCACGGTTTTCGCGGCTTGCGGCAAGCCACCCAGGTCGATACGCGCGACGGTCAGGGCAGCTGCAACAACGACGTGGCGTGCGCCGAGGCCGATCCGTGGCGTGATCAGACGCGGGCCGTCGCCTGGTTCACCCTCAACGGAATCGGCGCCTGTTCGGGTCAGCTGATCAACAACACCCTGCAGGACGGCAGACCGTACTTCCTCACCGCGTTTCATTGCGGTGTGTCGGCCAACAACGCGTCGACGACGGTCTTTTATTGGCAGGTCGAATCACCGACCTGTGGCGCGCTTTCCGGGGGCGATCTCAGCAAAACCACCAACGGCGCCACCTGGCGCGCCGACGATCCCGCGACCGACTTCGCGCTCCTCGAGCTGCCGGCGCAACCTCCGGCGGATTTCGACGTTTATTACGTCGGTTGGGACATCTCGGGAGCCGTTCCGCAGGGCGCGGTGGGTATCCACCACCCCGAGCTGCAGGAGAAGGCGATCAGCTTCGACACCAACCCGCTGACCACCAATAGCGGTGTGCCCGGGCTGACCGACGGCACGCACTGGCGGGTCGGCAATTGGGAAGACGGCACCACCGAGCCGGGCTCGTCGGGCTCGTGTATCTACGATCCGACCAACCAACTCTGTGTCGGCATTCTGACCGGTGGTTTCGCGTCGTGCCAGGATCTGCGCGAGGACTACTACGGCAAGCTCGCCGTGGCGTGGAGCGGCGGCTCGACGACCACCCGTCTGCAGTCGTGGCTCGATCCGGCCGGGCTCGGGGTGACGTCGTTCAGCGGCTACGATCCGTCCGATGCGCCGACCGGGACGACTTGTACCCCCGACGCCGACACCATGTGCCTGCGTGACGGTCGCTTTCTGATCGAGGTCACCTATAGCGACTTCGACGGCAACGTCGACGCCGCCCAGGTGGCGAACGCCGGCACCAGCGACTCGGGGCTCTTTTGGTTCTTTCAACCGGACAATTGGGAGCTTCTGGTGAAAGTGCTCGATGGCTGTGGTGTGAACGGCAACTATTGGGTGTTCGCGGCTGGCACCACCAACGTCGGCTGGTTGCTCGAGA
The DNA here is from genome assembly GCA_039184055.1 of Acidobacteriota bacterium. GTDB lineage: Bacteria > Acidobacteriota > Thermoanaerobaculia > Multivoradales > J023 > JBCDBH01. The sequence continues at coordinate 21,602 of JBCDBH010000003.1, read as the reverse complement.
TCACCGATCTCGACAACGGCACGCGTTGGACGGGCACCAACCCGCTCGGACAGCCGGCGCCCGCGATCACCGATACGAACGCCTTCGCCACCTGCCCCTGACAGATGCCCTCATCGAATTGCGAACTATCCGATCGCGTCTCGACTATGAGACGCGATCGATCCACGAAGGAGACATGACTTGAAAACGATCCCAATTCGGACCGCGAAGACCCTGCTCTTCGCGCTCGTCCTCTTGCTCGCCGCGCTGCCGGTGACCGCCGAGAGCATCTTTCCGTATCCCGTGCACAACGAAGTGCTCGACAACGGTTTGCGGGTGATCTTGGTGCCGATGGAATCGAACGGCCTCGCCTCGTACTACACCATCGTACGCACCGGCTCACGTGACGAATACGAAGCCAATCGCACCGGTTTCGCGCACTTTTTCGAGCACATGATGTTCCGTGGCACCGAGCGCTATCCGGCCGAGGTCTACAACGGCAAAGTCACCGAGATCGGCGCCGACGCCAACGCCTACACCACCGACGACCTCACCGCCTACTACCTCAACATCGCGGCGAGTGATCTCGAGACGGTGATGGACATCGAAAGCGACCGCTTCCAACGTCTCGCCTACGCCAAAGAGCAATTCGAGACCGAAGCCGGCGCGGTGTACGGCGAGTACCGGATGAACCGCACCAATCCTTTCTTCACGCTCTACGAGGGTATGCGCGAGGTCGCGTTCACCGAGCACACCTATGGCCACACCACCATGGGCTACGAAGAAGACATCAAGATCATGCCGACCCTCTACGACTACTCGCTGTCGTTCTTCGAGCGCCATTACCGGCCCGAGAACATCATCGTCTTCATCGTCGGCGACATCGAAGTCGAGCCGACCATGGAGATGGCCAAGCAGTACTACGGTGCGTGGCAGCAGGGCTACGTCGAGCCGACGATCCCGGTCGAGCCCGAGCAGACCGAAGAGCGTCGGGTCGAGGTCGAGTACGAAGGCAGTAGCCTGCCGATCGTCTGGCTGGCCTACAAAACCCCGGCGTTCGACGCCGCCGACCCCACCTATCTGGCCGCCGATCTGCTCAGCGGACTCGCCTTCGGTCAGACCAGCGATCTCTACAAAAAGTTGGTGATCGAAGAACAGGTGGTCGAGTTCATCCAGGCGAATCTCAACTACAACCGTGACCCGGGCACTTTCGACGTCATCGCGAGAGTCAAAGACCCCGCCAAGGTCGACTACGTGATCGAGCAGATCGATCAAACCGTGGCGCGCTACCAGACCGAGGCCGCCGACGAGCAACGTCTCGCCGATCTCAAATCGCGGCGTAAATTCTGATTCGTCATGGCGCTCGACTCACCGTCGGCGGTGGCCGGCAACCTGGCGCGTCTGGTGGCCGTGACCGGCGACCTCAAGGCCGTCGACACCATGTACCAGACCTACGAAGCGATCACCGTCGACGACCTCAAAGACGCCGCCTCGACCTATCTCATCCCGACGCGACGCACCGTCGCCATCTTGCGGAGTGCCTCATAATGCGTTGGCTCGGCTCTTTTCTCGTTTTGACTCTCGCTCTCGTCACCCTCGTCGCGTGTGGCGAAACCGGCACCACCGGCGGTGAAGACCAGGCCACGACCGACTCGGTCCTTTTCCCGGTGGCCAACGATCCGACGGTCAGCTTCTCACTGTGGTTCGACGTCGGCTCGCACAACGATCCGGCGGGCAAAGAAGGTCTGGCCGCGATCACCGGATCGATGCTCGGTGACGCCGCCACCGAGAACAACAGCTACGACGCCGTGCTCGAGGCTCTCTACCCGATGGCCGCCAGCTACGGCACCTCGGTCGACAAAGAGATGACCACCCTCACCGGTCGCTCCCACGTCGACACCCTCGACGACTACTTCGGCCTCTACTCGGACGCCTACTTGAAGCCCGCCTTCTCCGAAGACGACTTCACCCGTATCCGCACCAACCTGGTGAACTACCTCGAAAACACCCTGCGCTACGGTAGCGACGAAGAGCTCGGCAAAGCGGCGCTGACGCACTTCCTCTTCGAAGGCACCGGCTACGCGCATCCAGTGGCCGGCACTGTCCAGGGTCTGAAATCGATCACCCTCGACGACGTCCGCGACTTCTACAACACGTGGTACACCGCCGACAACGCCGTCACCGCGCTGGGTGGAGGCTACGAAGCCGACCTCGTCGAGCGTTTCGAAACCACTGCCGATCAGCTGCCGTCGGGCACCGCCCCGGCCAGTTCTTCGCCCCAGCCGGCGGCGTTCGAAGGTCGTCACCTCCTGCTCGTCCAGCGTGACGACGCCGACGCCTCGATCAGCTTCGGCTTTCCGATCGACGTCAGCCGTGGCGACGACGACTTCTACGCCCTGTGGATCGCCAACTCCTGGCTCGGCGAGCACCGCAACTCCTCCAGCCACCTCTACCAGGTGATCCGCGAGGCGCGCGGTATGAACTACGGCGACTACTCCTACATCGAAGCCTTCCCCCAGGGTGGCTCACGGCAGATGCCGCCGACCAACGTCGGTCGTAGCCAGCAGATCTTCGAGATCTGGATTCGCACCCTGCCCAACGAAAACGCCCTCTTCGCCATCCGCGCCGCCCTGCGCGAATTCGAAGAGCTGATCGAAAACGGCATGAGCGAAGAAGAATTCGAGCTCACCCGCTCCTTCCTGCAGAAGTACCACCTGCAATTCGCCAAGACCACCCAAACCCGTCTCGGCTACCGCGTCGACGACCGCTTCTACGGCATCGACGGTGACGGCCATCTCGCGCGTTTCGGCGAGCGCCTCGCCGCCATCACCCGCGAAGACGTCAACGCAGCCATCAAAAAGCACCTGCAGAGCGACGACATCAAAATCGCCATCTTGACCGGTGCCGCCGAGCAGCTGCGCGACACCATCGCCAGCGGAGCCGCCACCCCCATCACCTACCCCAACCCCAAAGACCAAGCCATCCTCGACGAAGACAAGATCATCGAGGCCTACCCCTTGAACATCCCGGCCGAGAACATCACCATCGTTCCCGTCACCGAGATGTTCGAAGTCGGCAGTCGTGAGGGCGCGGAAGCTGGTGGTGAAGCGGAAGAACCAGCCGAAGAGGCGTTGGACGACGCTGCTTGAGCAGTTGTCGATCACGAAAGAAAAAGGGAGCCCTCTGGGCTCCCTTTTTTGTTTCGTGTGCTCTTAGAAACAGAACCGTCCCGAACAGCCGCCACAGGCCGGGCTGGTGTTGCTCAAGACAAAGATCGTGACGGTGTGCCAAGCGCTGTTGCCGCAGTCGTTCTGCGCACGCACGCGTAGCTGGTACGTGCCGGGAGTGAAGTAGTGACCCGAGATCGAGACTTCGGGATTGCTAGTGGTGCGATTGAACCAATGCCCCACGACTTCCCAACGATAGGTCTCGGCGCCGGGAATGTGATCGGTGAAGTAGATCTCGGTGGCGCCCTGACAGAGGTCGTTGTTGGGACCGGAGATGAAGGCCGGGCGCGCTGGCGCGGCGGTACACGGGTGGTAGCGGTCGTAGGCGCAGCGTAGAGCGTCGCGATCGTCTTCGTGCAGGGTACGGCCGCCGATCCCATCGTAGAACGCCCACATGGTGGGACGTGGCGTGGTCGTGACGTTGGTATGGGCAATGCCCAGAGAGTGACCGAGCTCGTGGGTCAGGACGGCTTGGGTGTCGAAGGTGCCGCCGTTGGTGGTCCAGGTGCGATCGTCGCGGAACAGAATGTCCGACTCGACGACGACTTGACCAGCCTGGACGATCAGGATCGTGGTTGCAATGCATGAGCCGGTGCACAGATCATCGGTGTCCCAAAGCACCGTGTTGATGCCATCCATGCCAAAGCCCGCGGTGGTGGTCCAGCCATAGCTGAGCACATGACCCGCATCGGTGACGTCGTTCCACGTCTCGAGAGCGTTGCGCAAGGATATGACCTTGCCACTTCCTTGATTGGCCTCGTTGAGACGCCATTCGATATCGAGTGTGTTCCAGTGAAGAAAGCCTCCGGCATCGGTACAGGTCACGGCGTTGATGGTGCTGTCGTTGTCGACCTGACCGGTATCCGGAGTTTGAAGCAGACGGAAGCCGTGCGCGGGCGTGGCGGCAGCGAGCAGGGTGACCGCGAGGGTCAGGCTCATGCAAAGCGTAAGGATGGTACGGCGGCTCATCGGTTGACCTCCTGCTGCGTCGAGGTGTCATCTGACATGGAGCGGAGGGATTCGAGCAGGGTGTCGAGCTCGAGACCGACTTCACCACCCGGCGGTTGGGTCAGGCCTTTGGCATCGGCGATGAGATGGAGACCGTTGGCCTGGCTGATCGCCCGCGATTGTCCTTGGGAATCGACGATACGGAAGACCCCTTGGGCATGGTCACGCACGGTTTTGACCCCACGGGCTCCCGGTAGGTTGGCCTTGGAGAGAAAGAGCAGGTAGGACGCTCCCGTCTGGAGCTGGGCTCCGCCGATGAGAAGAGTCGAGAGATCGCCGACGGTGCCACCGGGAAGCGTCACGACCATCTCGGTGTTGCGATCCGCACCCTTGATGGCCTCGGAGACTTGAAGGTGAACCTCGGTAAGGATGAAGTCGGCGTTGTCGTTCCAATAGGACTCGGTGCTGAGCACCTCGGCGACCACGACCGTGCTGTTGGTGCGCGCGAGGCCTTCGACGTCGGTACGTAGGAACGTACTCGCCATGAGAGCGGTTGGAGTGAGAACGGAGACGAGGAGGACGACGAGCAGAGCGCGTCGCGGTCGATGCGGCATGGATGCCCCCTTCTTGATCGGTTCTTTTGTGGAAATTCAACCACTGCACCGAGACCTGAGCTCGCTATACGAATGGCGGAGCCCCACCGTTCATGGGGCTTGAAAGCTCGAATCGTCTAGGGCAGCGATGGACAGGAGTTGAATAGCGCTATATCGAGATAAGAGATTAAGTCCAAGAACCAAGGTCGTCAATAGCGATTCATCCCTCTCAATAACGCCCACGTTCGTAGCGGCGCACGGTGTACGATGAGCTCATGACGCCTGACATCTCGAGCCGCTTTGTCGACGTCGAAAGCCTTCGTCTCCACTACCTAGAGGCCGGGCAGGGTGATCCCATTCTGCTTTTGCACGGCTGGCCGACTTCGTCGTTTCTCTGGCGTCGGGTGATGCCGCCGATCGCCGTCGGGCATCGGGTGATCGCGCTCGATCTTCCAGGCTTTGGTCGCTCGGACAAACCCCTCGACGTCAGCTACAGCTTCCGTTTTTTCGATCGGATCCTGAGCGGTTTTATCGATGCTCTCGAGCTCGACACGGTCAGCTTGGCGATTCACGATTTGGGCGGACCGATCGGTCTGTATTGGAGCAGTCAGCACACCGAACGTCTCGACAAGCTGATCGTTCTCAATACGCTGATCTATCCACAAGTCTCATGGGCGGTGGCGCTCTTCCTCGCCTCGATCAAACTGCCCGGTGTGCGATCGGTGATGTCGAGCCCGTGGGGTTTACGTCTTGCCCTGCGTATCGGTGTGGCGAAGGCTAGCCACTTGGCCGATGACGCGATCGAGGGCATCCAAGCACCTTTCCAAACCTCGGCCGACCGAGCCGCCTTGCTTGCCGCGGGCTCCAATCTCAGCCCCAAGGGCTTGGCCGAGATCGAGCGCTGGCTGCCGAGCCTGCAGGTGCCGGTGCGTGGGATCTACGGTGTTCGTGATCGCATCCTGCCGGATATCGCCAAGACGATGCGGCGGCTGAAGACGGACGTGCCACACGCCGAGATCACCTCGCTCGCCGATTGTGGTCACTTTCTGCAAGAGGAACGGCCGGAAGAGATCGGCCAGATGATCGCGGATTTCCTCGACTCGGCATGACGGGCGGCATGCTAGCCTGCCCGCATGTTCAGACGATCCAGCCTGTTTCGTATCGTCCTCACCACCTCGGCGCTGCTCGCCGCGTCGCTGGTTCTGGCGCCCGCACCCACGACCGCTGAGGAAGCCACCTTCCAGCCCGAACTTTTCGCTCCCGGTGTGGTCTCGAAACCGGATCGACACGAGTTTGGCGTCACCATCACGGCTGACGGCTCGGAGGTGTTCTTCGGTGTCGACGTCGGGGAGCAGATGTACGAGATCTGGTACGTGGCACGTGAGGGTGACGGCTGGGGAAAGGAAACGCCGCTTCTCAAAGATGATGTGATCAGCTTCAACGATCCCATGTTGGATCCCGCGGAAAAGCGGCTCTATTTCATTTCGACCGAGCCTCCCCCAGGTACCCCGGAAGGAACGGCCAAGAACGCCGATATTTGGTACGTGGAGAGACAAGACGACGGCTGGTCGGATCCGATCCACGCGGGCCCGGTGATCAACTCCTCAGCCAACGATTACTACATTTCCTTTACCGATGACGGCGCGCTCTACTTTGCGTCGAACGTCGGATCGAGCCGCGATGGCAATTACAACCTCTTCTACTCACCCAACGGTCTCACCGAGCCTGAAGAGCCCATTCGCCTGGGCTCGGGCGTCAACACCGGTGCCTATGAAGCCGATCCGTTCGTTGCACCCGACGGTTCGTATCTGATCTTCGCCGCCGGTCGACGCACCAACATCGGTCGCGGCGATATCTACATCAGCTTTCTTGGCGAAGATGGCGCGTTCGAAAAGGCCAAGAACGTCGGGCCACCGATCAATACCGACAAACACGAGCTGTGTCCGTTCGTGTCTCGTGACGGCAAGTATTTCTATTACACCAACAATCAAGACATCTACCGGATCGACGCCGCCGCGCTCTGGGAGCATCGCTGACGCGACGCGCTGACTACTCCTCGCGTAGAGCACGCATTGGATCGATACGGATCGCACGCAGCGCCGGCGCCAAGCACGCGAGCAGACCGACGACAGCGAGCAGGACGGCGACCAATGCCAAGGTGCCCGGATCACGCGGTGGGATGCCATAGACCAACCCGGCGAGGATCTGGGCGCCGGCGAGAGCGAGTACCACGCCAACGCCGACCCCGAGCAAGACCGGCTTCATGCCTTGTTTGATCACCAGCTCGAGAATCCGCCGCCGATCGGCGCCGAGGGCACGACGAATACCGATTTCACGACGCTGTTCGTTGACGCTATAGCTGATGAGGCCGTAGATACCGATCGCCGCCAGGACGACGGCGAGCCCGGCGAAGATGCCGAGCAGGGTGGCGTTGAAACGCGAGCGCGCCAGGGAGCCTGCAACGAGAGCTTCCATGGGTTCGACATTGAAGACCGGCATGTCGACGTCGAGCTCGGCGATGGTCGCGCGTAACGGACCTTCGAGTAGCGCCGGATCACCCAATGAAGTTCTGAGGACGATATTCGGTGAGCGTTGCGCCATCTGAAGCATCGGGATGTACATGGTGGGCTCGGGCGCCGTGGCGAGCTCGTCGTGCCGCACGTCACCGACCACGCCGACGACGTTGAACCACACCGCCTCGGGATCGTCCGGATTCTCGAAGGTGAGCCGTCGGGAAAAGGTGGGATCGTCCCGCCAATAGGTGTCGGCGGCCTTCTTGTTGATGATCAACGCGAGTACGGCGTCCGAATCGTCGTCGGTCGAGAATGCGCGTCCTTCTAGAAGGGGAACGCCCATGACGTCGAAGTAGTCCGGACCGACGAATCGGGTGATGCTGCTCGGTTCGAGACCCGGCTCGGAGCGCGGCGTGCCCTCGACGTAGAAGGCGAAGATGTTGTTACGGCCCGTGAGCGGCAGGGAGGTTCCGGTGCTGGCGTGCTCGACACCGGGAATCGCTTCGAGCCGTTCCCACAATTGACGATAGAAGGCGAAACGACTTTCGTCGTCGCCGTAGGTCGTTTCGGGTAGATCGATACGAGCGGTGAGCACATCTTCCGCTTGAAAACCCGGGTCGACGTCGAGCAGCCCCGCCAGGCTCCGCATCATGAGACCGGCGCCGACCAGGAGCACCAGAGCCAGCGCCACCTCGGCGAGCACGAGACCACCTCGTAGCCGTCCGATCCCACCGCTCTGCCCCCGACCACCGTCCTCGAGAACACCACGAAGATCGATCCGACTGGCGCGTAGCGCCGGCACCAGGCCGAAGATCACCCCGGTGAGCATGGAAAGCAACAGTGCGAAACCCAAGACCCGCCCGTCGACCGCCACTTCCGTGCTGCGTGGCAAATCGCCACCCGCGAGATCGACCAGCCACGGCGTGGCGAGCCAGGCGAGCACCATGCCGAGCACGCCACCGAGCACCGCGAGAAGAACGCTCTCGGTCAGCAATTGACGGAGCAGACGGTCGCGACCGGCACCCAAGGCGGCACGCAGAGCCATTTCTCGACCGCGCAACGACACGCGAGCCAGAAGCAGGTTGGCGATGTTGACACAGGCGATCAGCAACACCAGACCCACCGCCGCGAAGAGGATCCACAGCGCCGGAGCAACGCCTTCGACCACGCGCTCGGGCAAAGGCTGAACCCGCGTCGACCAGCCGGTGTTGGTGTCGGGATAGGCCACTTCGAGCTCGGCGGCGATCTGCGCGAGATCGGCGCTCGCCTGCTCGACGCTGACTCCGTCACGCAGCCGACCGATCATGCCGAGATAGTGGGCGCCTCGGTTTTCGGCGCGGTAGTCGATGGCGATCGGGATCCAGGCATCGCGTTGCGGCTGGATACCCGGTGGCATGACGCCGATCACCTCGCGTGGCACGCCGTTGAGTCGCAAGACGCGACCGAGCACGGACTCGTCACCGCCGAATCGGCGCTGCCAAAAGCCGTGATTGAGCACCACCACCGGTGGCGCTCCGACCTCGTCGTCGATCGGTTGAATGACACGCCCGAGCATGGGCTTCACTCCGAGAGCGGCGAAATACGGACCCGAGACACGGGCGCCGGTCAGACGCTCGGCAACCCCTTCACCGGTCAGCGTGAGACCGGCGCCACCCATGGCGCCGAGAGCCGCGAAGGTCTGATTCTCGTCACGAAAATCGGCATAGTTGGCCGGAGACGCCGCGAAACGGGGCAGACCCGCTTCGATATTGGTCTCGTCGATCACCATGACGCGATTCGGCTGAGGATACGGCGGTGGCTCGAGCAAGACGCCGTCGATCACCGAGAAAAGCGCGGTGTTGGCACCGATGCCGAGCGCCATGGTCAAAACGGCGACGATCGTGAAGCCCGGCCGCTTGAGCAGCATGCGTACGCTGTACCGAAGATCCCACAACATCACGCTCTCCTTGGTGTGTCGAACCGCCATGTGAACCGACGTGCTAAAAAACCTGCACCGCATTCTACGACGCTTCGCCGCAAAGGTTCGTCTGGTAGCATTCTTTTCGCGAGTCCAATCATGCAGACCGACGAAGCAATCGCCCGCGTCACCACTCCCGAAGAGGTCGATAGCCTGATCGAGCGGCTTTACGGAGCTCAGCTCGGCGAAGGTGTCGTCCACGTCACCGCCGTGTGGCGCGACCCGGCCAGCGGCCTCCGTACGCTGGCCATCAACGAGGCCACGCCCAAGAGTCGTCACGATCTGTTCGTGCTCGATCTGGCCCGCGCGCGCAGTGATGCGCTGCTCACCACGGGTAAGATCCTTCGCGACGAGCCCGAGATGACCCACGATTTGCAGAGCCCGGCGGCCGACGCGCTACACAGCTGGCGTCGTCAGAAGCACGGCAAACATCAGCAGCCTCTAACCGTTGTGTTGACCCGGGGCGACGGCCTCGATCTCGACCACCCGGCGTTCCGTGGCTGGACGCGTCCGCTCGTTTTCACCAGTCTCGAGGCTCGCGACGCGCTCGCCGAGGAAGCCTCGCTCGGGGGCATCGAGGTCGTCGGTGTCGCCGAGCCCAACGCCCGCACGGCAATCGACTATCTGAAGCGGGAACGTGGCTGTCGAGCCATTACCGTCGAAGCCGGGCCGTCGACCAACGTGCCGCTGTACGACGACCCGGCCGCGATCGACGAACTCATGCTGTCGGTCTACGAAGGCGAGTCGCTCGATACGGCTGCCCAGGGCGATCTTTTCCTCGATCCCGAGCGGCTCAAGAAGCTCTTTCCCTGGCGTAGCGCCGGGTATCGCGCCCAGAGTCTCGACGGACCATGGAGCTTCCTTCGCCTGGTGCGGGGATAGTCCACGTCTCTCACCAAACGCTGTAGCGAGGACGAGACGCAAAAAAGCCGAGGGTCACCCCTCGGCTTTTTTCTCACGCGGCAGAAACGACGGTCAGCCGTCGGTTTGCAGTCGAAACGCCGCCATCTCTTCGCTGTTGCGCGCCAGCAACACGTCGCCGACCAGCACCGGGTGATTCCAGGTCTTGCCGTTGAGGCCCGGGACCTTGGCGACTTCGGCATAGCCGTCCGGCGACGCCTGGACGAGGGCGAGCTCGCCCTTCTCCGACAGCACGAGCAGCATGTCCTGATCGGCGAGCAAGACGAGCTGACCGGCTCCATAGCGACCACCTTTCCAGGCTCGCTCACCGGTCTCGATATCGATCGCCGTCAGGATGGTGCCGTCGAAGCCGTAGGCGTGCCCGTTGTGGATGACGAAGTCGTTGAAGCTGGCTTTGAGACGGTTGGAGGCCCAGCGTTCTTCGACGGTCCAGGCGTCGGCATCGCGACCGACGGCGAGACGGATGGCGCCAACCTGCTCGGCGCTCAACAGAAGCCCGGCGTCTGGCGTCACGGCGGGTTGCACGATGCTCGCGCCGTCCCATTCGTGCTGCCAGAGTAGGCTGCCATCACCGAGATCGAGGCTGGTGATGCCGATCGCGCTATTCAGCAGCACCTGCGGCACACCGTCGAGCTCGACGATATGCGGTGAGCTGTAGCTGACCTTGCCGTCGGGACCGTTCCAAAGCGACTCACCGCTCGCGGCGTCGTAGGCGGCGAGGGTGCCTGAAACGGCAACGTAGACACGATCATCGTGTACGAGAGGCGAGCCCGACACACCCCAGGTCGGAACCTCGGCGCCGGTATCGGTCGCCGTCTCACGTGACCACACGACCGCGCCCGTCTGCGCGTCGAGGGCGTTCAAGATGCCCGTGGCGCCGAGCGCGTACACCCGATCCTGATGGAGCGTCGGCGTGCCACGTGGCCCGGCGCCACCCATCGCTTCCCAGAAGCGAGCGCTGTCGGTGTGACGCCACACCGGCTCACCGGTGTCGAGGTCGTAGCTAGCGACTACTTCGTCTTCACCGCGTTGCTCTTGGGTGTAAATGAGCTGACCGTTGACCGCGAACGACGACCATCCCGGTCCGACCGGTCGACGCCACAACTCGGTCGGCGGCGTGGTGGCCCAATCGGTGTCGATCCGCACGCCCGTGATGATGCTGTCGCGCTCGGCACCGCGAAAACCCGGCCAGGCGGGTGCAGGATAACTGGGAACCGGTTCGGCCTCCACCGAGACCGCGGCCAGTGGCTCGTCCACACCGCCCGCCACGTCTTCAGTGGCGACGGCCACCGCCTCGGCCGTGGCTTCGGCGACAACGTCGTCCTCCGTGGCTTCCTCGACCACGGGCGGCGCTGCGTCCGGCACGGTCACCGGTGGCAGGACCTCATTTTCGGTCGCGGCGAGAAGCTTCTCCTCGGCGGTCGGTGCCCAGCGGAAGGAGTACTCCCCACCGAAGTCACCGGTGACACCGTCGAAGCGCACCAAGGTCCAGGCGCCACAGGCGAGCAGGATCGCCGCGGCGACGGCGGCGAACCGCGTCGGCACGGCCCGGTTCCGTGTCGCCCAGGCGGCGATCACCAAAGCCAAACAGACGATCGGCAAGGCGTTGATGATGAACAACATGCCTTGACCGCTGGTCGCCACGGATACGTCGACCAGCAGTGAGGTCACGAAGAGACCGCCCGCGATCAACGCCACGGCCCCCAATCGCTCGACCCAGCGAGCACGGCTGAAGAATAGCCACCACAGCAGAATCAGCAGCGTGCCGCCAAAGACCCCACCGAAGGCCGCGAACGCCATGGCCGAGGGAACGAAAAGCGGCAGTCCAAAACGGACCAGCCACTGGAAAACCACGATCACCACGCCAGGCCAGACGCGCAGGGGTCGGACGGACGAGTCGACGGACATAGTCAGCTCCTTCTTCTATCTATGAGACCGCGAATCACGGTCCTGAATCGTGCTCTCGGCAAACGGGAAACCGTACGTGGAATCACCACACCCCGGTACACGGATCGCACCACGGCAAAGTTCCCCGTTATCTCTACGAATCGAGACGTGATTTCTTACGCGCCCATCTTGACCGAATGCTCGGTTGTCCGCTAGCGTGTTGATCGATGAATGGCTTTGCCCCTTTCTCGACGACCGTCCCCGCCGCGTGCTCCTGCCCGTGGCCGCGACGCCGTGTCAAGGAGACTGGGAGCCCCTGAGCCCGCGATGTAAACGCCCCAAGCGCAACGCCGCGATCGACGAGCCCCCGGTTGACCCCCGGGGGCTTTCGTTTTTCTGGAGGATGTGAAGATGTCGAATCACCTTGTGTCGACGCCAGTTCAAGCCGACGCCGTGGCCGTGAATCCCATGGGATTCGACCGCGCGCGACCGTCGGTGGCGAGAGCCCGTCGCGTGGTGATCAAGCTCGGCACGCGCGTGCTCATGAACGACGATCAGCGGCTGGCCACCGAACGCATCCACGAGCTGATCCGCGTCATGGTGACCTTGCAAGCCGCGGATCGCGAAGTCGTCGTGGTGAGCTCGGGAGCCTTCGGTATCGGTCGCGCGACCCTGTGCGACACGGACGACGCGATCGACGATCCGACTCAGCGTCGCGCCTGTGCCTCGGTGGGCCAGGCTCGCTTGGTGAGCCTCTACCAGCGCGCCTTTGCGCGTCACGATCTCGCCTGTGCCCAGGTGCTGTTGACGGAAGAGGACTTCGATCACCGCAAGCGCTATCTCGATCTACGCGCCACCCTCGATCGACTGTTGGACGCCGGAGTCGTGCCGCTGCTCAACGAGAACGACGCGGTGTCACACGGAACCATGCCGAGGTTGACGGGTGGCGACGCGATCTTCGGTGACAACGATCGGCTCGCGGCCTTGGTGGCGGCGAAGTGTGACGCCGATCTGCTGGTGCTGCTCACCGACGTCGAGGGCGTGTACGAGCGCAACCCGCGCCGTGACCCGAACGCTCGAGTCATCGACCATGTCGACGATTTGGCGCGGTTGATCGACGGGCTCGATCCAGCGGCCGACACGACGATCAGTCGAGGCGGCATGCGCACCAAAGTGGAAGCGGCGCGGGTCGCGGCGTTCGGTGGTTGCGACGTCGTGATCGCCTCGGGACGACGGCCATGCGCCTTAGCCGAGGTGGTGGCGGGACACGCGACCGGTACGTGGTTGCCACCGGTGGCTTCGCTCACGGCGCGCCGTCGGTGGATCGGCTTCGCCGCCGCCAGCAAAGGCATCCTGCGTCTCGACGCGGGCGCCGTCGAAGCGCTGCACACCCGTCACGCCTCGCTCCTGCCGGTGGGGGTGAGCGCGATCGAAGGCGAATTCCGTCGGGGTGACGTCATCGAGCTACGCGACCCGAACGATCGCCTGATCGGTCGTGGCTTGACGCCGTGGAACGTCGACGAGATTCGTCGCTGGGTCGAGCAACGCATGTCTCCATTCGACCTCGACGGTCGCACCGCCAACTGCCTGTTGCGGCGTACCGACGTCGTGCTCGCTCAACCCTGCTGACCTCACGCCTCTCACCAACTCTCGAGGATCACCATGACCTCTCTTTCGACACCCGTGCAGCCCGCAACGCAAACCTTCGACGCCACGAGCGTGGCCACCCGGGTTCGTCAGGCGCAGCGACGTTTCGGAGCGGCCACGGCCAGCCAACGGACCGCCGTCCTCAACACCTTGAGCACGCTCTTGGATGCTCGTCGGAATCACATTCTCGAAGCCAATCAACGCGATCTCGATACCGCCGAGACCGGTGGTCTCGAACTGCCGCTGCGCAAACGTCTGCGACTCGACCACGCCAAGCTCGATGTCTTGCGCGCCGGTGTCGACCAGCTCGCGGCGCTCGCCGACCCGGTCGGCCGTACGCTCCGTCGTACGCTGCTCGACGATGGTCTCGAGCTACGGCAGGTGCAAAGCCCGCTCGGTGTCTTGTTGATCATCTTCGAGAGCCGTCCCGACGCGGTGATCCAGATCGGCTCCTTGGCCTTGCGCGCCGGTGATGCGGTGATCCTCAAAGGCGGCAGCGAGGCGCGACACTCGAATCGTGTCCTGGTCGACTGTCTACGCGACGCTCTGGCGGCTCACGATCTGCCGATCGAGACCGTGGTCGGAGTCGAAGAACGTTCCTCCATCTCTGCCCTGCTCGATCAAGATCAACACATCGACTTGGTGATTCCGCGAGGCTCGGGCGAGCTCGTGCGAACCATCCAGAACTCCACGCGTATTCCCGTGCTCGGACACGCCGAAGGCGTCTGTCACCTCTATGTCGACCGCGACGCCGATCGAGCGATGGCGGTCCGGCTCACCATCGATGGCAAATGCGACTATCCGGCCGCCTGCAACGCCACCGAGACCGTGCTCGTCCACCGCGACTTTCTCCCCCACCTCGCCGGGATGTGCCACACGCTCCGCGAAGCTGGGATCGACCTGCGGTGCGATACCGAAAGCCGTGCGGTCGCGCCGTGGGCCGAGCCGGCCACCGAGGAGGATTGGCGAAAGGAGTACGGCGACCTCACCCTGTCGATCCGTGTCGTCGACGATCTCGATCAGGCGATCGAACACATCCACCAGCATGGATCGGCCCACACCGACGCCATCGTCACCAAAAATCAGGCGACCGGCGAGGCGTTTCTCGCCCGGGTCGACTCGGCGTCGGTGTTCTGGAACGCGTCGACTCGTTTCGCCGATGGCTTTCGCTACGGTCTCGGCGCCGAAGTCGGGATCGCCACCGGCCGTATCCATGCACGCGGCCCGGTTGGCATCGACGGCTTGCTCACCACCCGCTGGTTGCTCCATGGGCACGGTCAAACCGCCGGCGCCTACGGACCGGGCAAGCAGAGCTTTCTGCATCGGTCGCTGCCTCTCGAGGAGGACGATTCATAGCGGAAGCCTGATAGTCTCCCGGGCGTCTCGCCGACAGGCCTATCCTGATGATCGACCGTATCGCCTCATTTCTCGACAACTTCTTCCTCGCGATGGGGCGGTTCGCGATCACGTTTTGGCGTGTGATGGTGTGGACGCCACGCCCGCCCTACGATTTCGCCCAGCTTTTTCGCCAGATGGTGCGGGTGGGCGTCGACTCGCTGCCGGTCGTCATGCTGACCGCGCTCTTCACCGGCATGGTGATGGCGCTTCAGACATTTACGGTGCTGGCGCGTTTCGACGCCGAGAGCTACGTCGGCTCGCTGGTGGCGCTGTCGATGGTGCGTGAGCTCGCGCCGGTGTTGGCGGCGCTCATGATCGCTGGCCGCGTGGGTTCGGCGATGGGCGCCGAGCTCGGCACGATGCGGGTCACCGAGCAAATCGACGCGCTCGAAGTGTTGGCGACCGACCCGTTCCACTATTTGATGGTGCCCCGCGTGTGGGCGACGACCCTGACCCTGCCGCTCCTCGTCGCCCTTGCCGATCTGGTGGGTATTCTCGGCGGTTATCTGATCGCGGTGGTGTTGTTGGGGGCCAACCCGGTGACCTATATCGACAACACGTATCAATACATGGAGCTCAACGATCTGACCTCGGGTCTGATCAAAGCGGCGGTATTCGGTATGTTGTTGTCGACCATTGGCTGTATGCAGGGCTATTTCACCCGGGGCGGCGCCGAAGGCGTCGGCCAGGCGACCACCCGCGCCGTCGTCTTGGGATCGATTTCGATCCTGATCACCGACTTCTTTCTCACCAAGATCCTTTTCTGATGAGTACGATCGAGAGCATCATCCGTCTGCGCGGCGTCGAAAAGGCCTTCGGGCCGAAAGAGGTCTTGCGTGGCATCGATCTCGACGTCGACACCGGTGAGTCGCTCGTCATCCTGGGAGGCTCGGGATCGGGCAAGAGCGTGTTGCTCAAACACATGATCCGACTCCTCCGACCCGACACGGGCACGGTGGAAGTCGACGGTGTCGATCTCGCCACGCTCTCCGATCGCCAGATCACCAACTTTCGTCGTCGTTTCGGTATGTCGTTTCAGGAAGGCGCGCTCTTCGATTCGATGACGGTCTACGAGAACGTTGCCTTTCCGCTGCGTCGCTCGACCAAGATGAGCCGCTCGGAAATCGACGCGCGGGTGGCCGAGTGTCTCGACATGGTGGATCTCGAGCAGGCCGGTCACAAGCTCCCCTCCGAGCTATCGGGAGGCATGCGTCGACGGGTGGGCTTTGCCCGCTCGATCGCCCTCGAGCCCAAGATCTTGCTTTTCGACGAGCCCACCACCGGTTTGGATCCGGTGCTCACCGCGATCATCGATCAGGTGATCATCTCGTTGCGCAAACAGCTCGGCTCGACCACGGTCACCATCACCCACGATTTGAATAGCGCCTTTCGAATCGCCGATCGGCTCGCCATGCTGCACGGTGGACAAATCATCGAGATCGGTCCACCCAATGCGTTTCGCGCCAGCACCAATCCCTTTGTCCAGCAATTCCTCGCCGGCAGCGCCGAAGGTCCACTCCACGACGGCTGACCGTGTGATGATGAGCGAGAATAGCGATCCATGACCAGCGAGCGCCATCCATGACAAACGTGATCAAAGTCGGCATTTTTTTCACCGTGGCCCTGGCGGTGCTCGCCTATTTGGTGATCGAGGTCGAAGATCTCAGCCCCTTTACCGAACAAGTGGCCGGTGTCGAAGCCATATTCGATTCGGTCGAAGGGCTCGACCGCAAAGCACCGGTACGTATGGCCGGTGTCCGCGTGGGCACGGTCGAGGACATCACCCTCGACGGCCGACGGGCGCGCGTCTTGATCGATCTCGAGCAGTCCATCCCGCTCAACGAAGGAATCCGTGCCCGCATCACCAACGCCGGTATTTTGGGTGACAAATACGTCGAGCTGATTCCCGGGCCCGACGGGGCCACACCGCTGGCTCAGGGCGCGTTGATTCCGGGTGAGACCGCACCATCGATCGACCAGGCGCTCGAGAGCTTCAGCGGCATCGGCGAGTCGATCGAAGGGCTCACCGAAGATCTTCGTCAAGAAAATATCGGCGACAAGATCTCCCGCCTGCTCGACAACCTCGAGGCCACCAGCGCCTCGATCCGCGATCTCGTCGACACCAATCGCACCCAGGTCGACAACACCATCGCCAACTTCGAGGTCTTCAGCACCACCTTGGCACGTGAGCTCCCGGCGATCACCTCACAATTGCAAAGCGTGCTCGGTGAGATTCAAACCGTGGTCGACGACAACCGCGACGAGCTCGCCGGCAGTCTGGAGAACATCGAAACCCTCACCGTCAAGCTCCAGACCACCGCCGACAATCTCAACGACATTTCGACGCAGATCAGCAGCGGCGAAGGCACGCTCGGCAAATTGGTCTACGACGACCAGGCACACGATTCACTGGTCTCCACCCTCGGCTCGATCGAAACCGGGGTCGACGGGCTCACCGAGACCTTGGGTCGCGTCCAGCGTCTGCAATTCGATTTCGGTCTCGAAGGCGCGCTCTACAGCGAAGACGACGAAAGCCGCGCCGCGTTCAGTCTCGAAATCTCCCCACCCGAGACCAGCCGCTTCTATCGTGTCGCCATCGTCGACACTCCGGGTGGCAGTGTCGACGTCAAGACCGACATCATCACCACCACCTTCGACGACGGCCGTACCGAAACCGAAACGCGGCGACGTCGCACGATCGAAGACGACTACACCATCTCCGCTCAGCTCGGTTTGGCCTTCGATCGCTTCCGCATTCGCGCCGGACTGATCGAATCCGAAGGCGGCGCGGCGATCGACTACGACCTGCTCGAGCGGCGTCTTCGCTTCACCCTCGAAGCCTTCGACTTCGACCGGGTCGACGACCTCGATCCCCATCTCCGGCTCACCGGTCGCTACCGCCTCACCGACAACCTCTCGGTGATCGGTGGCTGGGACGATTTCCTGCTCGACGACAACGACGCCTTTTTCATCGGCGCCTCACTCACCTGGCGTGACGAAGACTTGAAATACCTGCTCGGCGCCGTACCGCTCGGTGGTTTCTAACGCGTTGCTTACAACGTGCCGTAGAGACGATCGCCGGCGTCACCCAAACCCGGCACGATATAGCCCTTTTCATTGAGCTTCTCGTCGATCGCACCGGTCACCACCGGCACATCGGGATGGTGCTGGTGAAACCGCTCGATCCCTTCGGGCGCAGCGAGCAAACACACGAATCGTAACGAGCGAGCGCCGTGCTGCTTGAGCTGATCGAGCGCGTAGATCGCCGTCCCCGCGGTGGCGAGCATCGGATCGAGTACCACCACCTCTCGCTGATCGATAGCGGGAGGCAGGTTGAGGTAATAGGACTCGGGCTCGAGGGTCTCCTCATTGCGACGCAGACCGATATGCCCCACGACTGCCGACGGCACGATATGCAGCATCCCGTCGACCAGCCCGAGACCGGCACGCAGGATGCCGACCAAGACCAGCTCCTTACCATCGAGACGCGTGCCGACCATCGGCGCCACCGGCGTTTCAATCGTGACCTTCGTCACCGGAAGATCTCGCGTTACTTCGTAGGCGAGCAACATACTGAGCTCGCGAGCCAGACTGCGAAACACGGCAGTCGAAGTGTTCTTGTCGCGAAGCAGGGTCAATTTATGTTGAACGAGTGGGTGATTGACGACTGTAACGGTATCCATCGAAGCCTCCTCCGGGTCGGATCGTACCAGGTGGACACCCCGCTAGACACTATGGGAGGAACGAATGTTCTTTGCGTTTAGCCTCGGATCTTTGCCTTTCTTCGCATCCCGTGTCTTCGCCACGACATTCTTCCTCGCCGCCATCGCTCGGCTGCAAGCCGAGGGTGCACTCTCATTGATCGGCGAATGGGGTGTCCTCGAAGCTGGATTCCTTCTCGAAGTGCCTGGATGGTTCATTGCCGACCAGACGCTACTCGTTCTTGGCGGCTTGGCCATCGTCGAATCGATGGCGGATAAAGATCCACTTGCAGCCGAGCTCTATGCAACCTTTGACAAGTGGATCAAATCGTTCGGCAACTTTGTCGCCACCTCTGTTGTGACACCGACAGCGGTTGTCGGTCTCGCGAGCGTGGCTTTGCCCATCCACAAGGCCGGCTTTGGCTGGCCCGTCGCATGGTCTCTTTTTCTCGCGGCCACTGTTTGGCTGCTGGCAACGATCCGTCAGTCGATCGTCGCGGCCCTCCGCGAGCTCGACGAAAACGACGATATCGGGCTCCGTAAGCTCATCAGCTGGGCCGAGGATGGTTGGGTCGGTGGCGGCATGATCTTTTTGGTGTTGCTACCCGTCCTGACGCTGATCGTCGCCGGTTTGACGGTTGTCGGCATGATCATCGTGCAACGCATCATTCGAGCGAGGGAAGAGAAGCAAAAGACTCCATGTCCGTCATGTGGCCACCCGAGCTCGCCATCGTCTCTGCAGTGTGCCCAGTGTGAATACGTAAACCCAGCTCCACTACGCCTGGGTATGTTGGGCGCAAAGAGCGTGGTCGCGACCGACCTCGATCTCCACCGGCTCGAGCTACTCGGTCGTCGGCGTTGTATTCACTGCGCTGAACGACTTCCAGAACGTCGGCTCTCTCAGACGTGTCCGGCCTGCAATCGGCAAGTTCTTCCTTCCCGAGCCTGGGCAGAGAGCTATATCGCCTTCCTCGACAGGAAGCTCTGGCCTACAGCGTCGGTCTGTTTCGGTCTCAGCCTGATTCCTATCCTCGGTCTGATCCCAGGAATCATCTACTACCGGTTGAGCTTGATTTCCAGCCTGCGAACGTACATCCCACGCAGCACCGGGTGCATGATGCGAATCGGGGTCCGCATGCTCAACATCGTACTCCTCGCCGTCCAGTGGATACCCGGTGTGGGTGGTTTCGTGCTTCCAGCGATGTGCTATATCAACTACTGGATCTACCGCAAAGCACTGGTCGAGCGGATGCAACTCGAATTTCAACCGCAAGTCACGCTGCCGCCCCTGCCGCCGCCCCTGCCTCAGGCCTGAAGGAGGTTCAATCGATCTGGGTGATTGCGACGTACGCGACATCGAGCGGCTCCCAGACTTGCTCATTGCCGTCGTTCCAACTTCGCTCCCCGATCACCAGCCGTAGCCGTTTGTGACGACGCGGTCGGCCGGTGACGTTGGCGGCGAACGAACGTAGAGCTGAAACGGGCGCGGACACCAGGTGAGGTCGAGCCCAGTGCGCGGTCGAGGCGAGAACGGCGAGGCTCGGTTCGAGGATGAGGGCGGAACGGGTGAGCAGGCTCCACCACACGAGCTCACGTACCCATGGCTCGTCGAGCGCCGAGGTGATCACGGCGACGGTCGGGCGCTTGGTGTCTTCGAGCTTGGGCGCGAGTGTCCTCTCGAGTCGACGCGCCGAGTCGAGTTGGGCCGTGGCGTCGAGCCGTCGACCCTCGAGGATGACGCCACCCAGCTCACCGGAGATCGCCAGCGGCTCAGGATCCCAGCGATCGAGGCGGCTTCGCGCCTCGACGAGATCATCATCGGTGCTGAGCCAGGTGTCGGCATCATCGGCATGACGCGCCGGAACGGCGCTTCGGCCCGCGCAGTGAAGCGCCAGATCGGCAGCTATGGCGTCGGGAGAAAGCCAGGCGTCATACGCAATGGGAGACGGAGTGTCGGCGATGTCGCGAGCGTGTAAACGTTCGACGGTGCGTGCGATTTGATCGACCGCCTGACGAAAGGAAAGCCAGCACCAATCGTAGTCTTCACGCCAAAAGAGCCACGGCTGCTCGTCATGGGCGCGAGCGACGAGAAGGTCGCCCAGGTTGGGGGGCGTCGCCGTGATAGTGGTCGCCGTGATAGCGGTCGCCATGATAATGGGCGCCGTGCTAGCGGTCACGGTCGTGGGCCGCGTCGGGGGTCGTCAGGTGGTGTCAGTCGCCTTGCGCCGCTTCGCGAAACGCGGCGCCCATCTTCTCTTCGATGGTCCCGCGCATCATGCTCGCCGGAGGCTTGAGATCGGCGCGACCGACCAGCTTGCCGCCTTCGAGCACCACGGATCCACTGGCGCCGGGACCGCTCAAAGTCAGAACGTCACCGTCCCATTTGCGTTGCAGTAGACCGCCGGGAAATTGCTTGTGGAGGGCGGCATCGAGACGCGGACGCATCTCTTCCATGGACGGAATAGTCGTGGACACCTCGATCAAGAGATCACTCATAACCTCGGACGGTATCACAGCGTGACGCTGGGCCATGGCATGAAATTCGCTTATTGATTGGAGGTTATGACGCCGTCGACGCTCACCACTCGCTCGCTTCTCCTCGTCGTCATCCTGGGGTCGGCCGTTCTCATTCCCATCTTGGCAAGCACCCAGACGCCGCCCAAGATCAGCGATCCCGATCTCTTCGAAAAGAGCGTCGACGCGGCTCGTCAAGCGCTCCAGGTATACGGCCCGGTCGAAGATCGAGAAGCGGCCGAGCGCGTGCGGCGAATCGGCTACGAGCTCGCCGCGCACTCGCCGTACCGCGACATGCCGTTCACCTTCCATCTCGT
>JBCDBH010000002.1:0-54125 GCA_039184055.1 Acidobacteriota bacterium | reverse complement strand
GAACATCGCCGAGCCGGGAGCGCTGATCGGTTTTGCCGGTCCTCGCGTCATCGAGCAGACGATTCGACAGAGCCTTCCGGACGGCTTTCAGCGCAGTGAATTCCTGCTCGACAAGGGCTTTTTGGACATGATCGTCGATCGTCCCCAGATGAAAACGACGATCGCCCGCTGTCTCCGCCACCTGACTCCCAGGCCCGCCGAGTCTTGACCATCGAACATCGGCTCGCCACGCGTGCCGCACGGGTCATCGAGCTCGGCTTGGAACGACTCAGGCCGGTGTTGCGTGCGCTGGACCAGCCTCAAGATGCGATGCCGGTCGTGCTCGTCACCGGCACCAACGGCAAAGGTTCGACGTCCGCCTTGCTCGCGTCGATGGTGCGAGCGGCCGGCTATCGAGTCGGCACGTTTTCCTCACCCTCGCTCGGTGCGGCTCACGAACAGATCACGATCGATGGCGCGGCGATCGGTCGTGAAGGTCTCGATCGAATCCTCGACGACATCGACCAGGCTGATCCCGAGCCTCGTCTCAGTCCGTTCGAAGCCCTCACCGCCGCGGCCTACGTCGCGTTCGCACGCGCCGAGGTCGATCTCGCGGTAGTCGAGGTCGGAATGGGCGGGGCGCGGGACGCGACCAACGTCGTCACCACGCCGACCTTGTCGGTGCTCACCAACGTCGAGCTCGATCATCAGCAATGGCTCGGTGAGACCCGTGCCGCCATCGCCCAGGAAAAAGCTGGTGTCATGCGTGCCCGGCGTCCGGCGATCTGTGGCTGGCTCGAACCCGATGCTCAGGCGGTGATCCGCGCGGCGGCTCTCTTTCTCGCCGTGCCGCTGACCGTGGCGTCGGATGTGATCACCGATCTCGACGGCACGGGGCCGCCTCTAGCCGCACAAGAAGTCACGTTTTCGACACCGCAGCGGTCCTATCGCCTCCAGTTGCCGCTCGCCGGCCGGCACCAGCGGTACAACCTGGCGCTCGCCACGCTGGCCGCTGAGCAACTGGCCACGGATGGCTTCACACGACTCGACGCCAACGCGATCGCCCGCGGCGCGGCGAGCGTTCACTGGCCGGCGCGACTCGAGTCGTTCATCCTGGGCGATTCCCGAGTGGTGCTCGATGGCGCTCACAACCCCGCCTCGGCACGTGCTCTGGCCAACACGCTCGAATCGGTGTCGTACGACCTTTTGTTCGGCACGCTCGCCGACAAAGACGCCGCAGGCATGTTGGCGCATCTGGCGCCTCGGGCCGAACGCGTGGTGCTCACCCGACCCGATACGCCTCGGACATGGGATCCCGAGACGATCCGAAACGCCGACAAGAGCCTCACGAGCGCAACCCTGATCTCCGAACCGAGCCAGGCTCTCGATCACCTTCTCGACAACGCGGCACCGGGAACGACGATCGTCGCGACCGGTTCGATCGCCTTTGTCGGCCAGCTGCGCGCCCATCTGCACACCCTGACGCAAACGGTCGAGGTCGCCGGTGGATCCCGCGCGCGATGAGCCTGCCACCGCCACCACCACTCGCCGTCCGACTCGAAGCCGCCCGGCGTCTCGGTTGTGAGGCCACGAGCTTGGACCCCGACAGCGGATTCTTGTGGAGCATTCACCGGGGGCACAGCGAGTGCTTACTCCTCGGCGGTCTCTCACCTCTCAACACCACCCTCACCGCGCGTCTGGCCCAAGACAAAAGCCACACGTTGCTCCTCGCTCGGCGCGCCGGGTTTCGCACGCCTGAGTCGGTGCGCTGTCTCCGTCCCGGCACCTTTACCGACGCTCGTTATCCGGCCCTGATCGGCACCGAGCCCGGTCTTCGATTCGCCGAGACACATGGCTGGCCGGTGGTGGTCAAACCCAATGCTGGGGCCCGCGGCCGAGACATCGCGCTGGTGCACGATGCCGACGCCTTGACCCAGGCCATCGAACAAATCTGGCAGCGTGATTATTTGGCGTTGGTGCAGACTCCGGCGCCGGGCGTCGATCTGCGTATCGACATCCTCGACGACAAGCTTCTCTTCGCGTACCGGCGCCGTCCGGTGATTCTCCACGGCAACGGCACCAGCACGGTGCGCGAGCTACTCGCCTCGGCCGACCGTCGCTTCGCCGACCATGAGCGGCTCATGGAGCTCACCGACGACCCTCTGTGGATAGCCAGCGGCATCGCGCTCGATCAGGTGCTCTCTACGGACCGAGAAGTCGATTTATCGGGCGTCATTCTCAACCTGAACCGACTCTGTATCGGCGAGCGCCTGCTCGAGGTTCCAGCACGCTGGATCGAGCACACCAAGCGCGTCGCCACCGTGCTCGGCCCCGGGCTACGGCACTATGGAATCGATTGGCGAATCGACTCCGATGATCCGGAACACGCCGATCCCGAGCGCGCCGTGCTGCTCGAAATCAACGCCTCACCCAGTCTCGCCCACATGGCCACCACGGAACATCGCGAGGATGCCATCGCCGCTGAAATGCGGGTCGTCGAAGCTTTGCTCGACGCTCAGCGCGGATAGGCCAACCTGCTGGGATCGCGCTTTTCGAGCACGGCGAGCGCCTCGGCGGCGAGAAAGAACCCACCCGCGACCAATACCGATCGATCCTCGGCGCGAGCACGCGCCAGTGCGTGCGCGAGGGCCGTCTCGACCACCGGCGCCGTGTCGACCAGGTTGGCACCGAGTGAGTGCGCGCGTGCCGCCACCGCGCCCACCGGAGCCCCCCGATGGCGCGCCCGCGTGACGATGACCCTGGACGCCAACGGCAGAAGCGGACTCAATAACGCGTCATAGTCCTTGTCCGTCGACAGACCGGTCACCAAAATCACCGGTGGTGACAACACCGCATGCGCGGCGAGCGCGCTCGCCGCGATCGAGCGGGGCGTGTGGGCGAGATCGATCCACACATCCGGATCGCGATGCACCCGCTGAAACCGACCCGGCAGACGAACGCGGCCGAGCCCGATCCGAATCGCCGTGGCGATATCGACCTCGGGATGATTGCGTCGTAGCCAATGACTGGCGGCGGCCGCCGCCAACGCCGCGTTGTCGATCTGGTGCTCACCGGCGGCATTGATTTCCAGAGCTTCGAAGCTCGAGCCATCGACGGTCAAGTCGGCGATCGTCGAAATCGAGGTCAGCCGGGGACGACGGCTCGCGGCGAGGTCGTCGAGCGTCTTGAGCGAGATGCCTCGAACCTGCGCCGCCCCGCGTAGCCGGCGTACCAGGTCGGCGCTCAACCGTCCGGTGAGAAGGGTCCCGCCGGCGCTGGCGAGATCCAACTTGTCGTAGGCGATGGTCTCGAGCGAGCCACCGAGAAGGTCGACATGCTCGTGATCGAGACCGGTGAGAACGGTAGTTTGACCCGGAATCACCCGCGTCGGATCGAACCGGCCACCGATTCCTGCTTCGGCCACCAAGGCCGCCGGCTTCTTTTCAGCGAAGGCGTAACACGCCAAAGCGGTCAGCGCTTCGAAATACCCCACTTTGTCTTGCGGGTATTCGCTTTTGTACGCGGTGAGCCGGGAGCGCAGCCGTCCCGCGGCAGCATCGAGCACCGCCGGCTCGATCGGTTCACCATCGAGCTGGATTCGCTCCTCGAAGCTACGCAAATGGGGTGAGGTGAAGAGACCGCAGGGAATATCGGCGGCATGCAGAATGGCCGCGATCATCGTCGCGACGCTGCCCTTGCCGTACGAGCCGGTCACCTTGATGGCATCGAGACGTCGCCACCAGGTCTGATCGACCAGTGGCTCGAGCAAGGCGACCGACCGATGCAAGCCGATACCGCGGCCGAACCGAGGCAGATCGGCCAGGATCCCGGTGGCGCGGTCCTTTTCTTTCGTGCTGGTGCGCGCTGGCGTGCGTGCGATACTTCTCGCCATGAGCCTATCGCTCTCCTCTTGGCCAACACTGGTCGCGGCCAGCGCATGCCTCATCGCATGTGGCGACGTCATTCCCGAACAGCCGGTGTCATCGCCCGCTACGAGTGTTTCGACCTCTCGAACGCTGCTCGCGGAGCTCGACCTGGACTTCCACCATGAGGGCGGCTTCGCAGGCGAGTATTTCATGCCCGAGCTCTATGGAGCGGGCGCCGCCCTGTTCGACTTCGACAACGACGGCGATCTCGACATCTACCTGGTGCAAGGACGGTGTCTGACCCGTGACTGTGTTCCCAATCCCGAGCACGTCGATCGGCTGCTGCGTAATGATCTCGACGGCGACGGCCCAGTCTTCACCGATGTGACGCAGAGCAGCGGCATCGATGCGCGTGGTTATGGCATGGGCGTGATGACGGGCGATATCGACAACGATGGCTGGACCGACCTCTATGTCACCAATTGGAGCGCTCCGGGCGAAGCCCTTCCCGGCAATCAGCTGTGGCGCAATCGCGGTGACGGCACCTTCGAGAACGCGACTGCGACGAGCGCGACCGGGGATGTCGGCTGGAGCGTGGCGGCGGTCTTTCTCGACCTCGACCCCGACGACCTGCTCGATCTCTATGTCGGTCGTTATTTGAACGTGTCACGCGGTCTGCACCGTCGCTGTACGACCGATCTCGGTGGCCCCGACTATTGCAACCCCACCGTGTTCACGCCGCAAACCGACCGTTTCTTCCACAATCGCGGCAACGGCCGTTTCGAAGACATCACCAGCAAAACCGGCCTCGACTCGGCCCTTCCCCTAGCCGGACTCGGCGCGGTCGCGCTCGAGCTCACGGACGATGCTGGCGTATCCCGGCCGGCGCTCTATGTCGCCAACGATCAATTCATCAATCAGCTGTGGATCCTGGGGGAGGACGGCACATGGGTCGACCAGGCCACGACCTACGGCCTCGCCGTCAACGGCCGGGGCGCCGCCGAGGCCTCGATGGGGATCGCGGTCGGGGACGCCGATGAAGATGGCGATTTCGACCTTCTGCTCACGCACCTCGATGGCGAGACGCATACCTTCTACCGTAACGACGAGGTCGCCTACACCGACGTCACCGACGCTGTCGGCCTCGCCGCGTCGAGTCTTCCCATGACGGGCTTCGGTGTCGGATTTCACGACTTCGATGGCGACGGTCATCTCGATATTTTGGCGGTCAACGGCGATGTCAAAGTGATTCCTGATCTCCTCCTCCAGGGCGATACGTTCCCCTTTCACCAACGCGACCAGGTCTTTCGCCGTCGGGCCGAGGCCTTGGTCTACGACGAGGTCAGCGCCACGGCCGGTCCCGCGTTTGCTCGTTCCGAAGTGGGCCGGGGCGCCGCCTTTGGCGATCTCGACAACGATGGCGATGTCGACGTCGTCATCACCACCAACCACGGGCCCGCGCGGGCATTGATCCAGCTCGGACAACCCGAACCGTCGACGTGGGTCGGGATTCGCGCGGTGATTCCAGTCGGCGACGGTGCCGTGCGTGACGCCTTGGGAACGATCCTTCGCGTGCACCGCGACGGCCAACCGTCGCTGCTGCGCCGGGTCGCCACCGACGGCAGCTACGCGTCGGCGTCCGATCCACGGGTCACGGTCCGTCTCGGCCAAGCCGCGCCAGCCGTGGACGTCGAGGCATGTTGGCCCCACCGGGGCTGTGAGTGGTTCCGAAGAGTCGCGACCGGTCGCTACACGACCCTCGTTCGTGGCCAGGGAGAGTCGTCATGAAGGTACGCGTGGCCTGGTGCCTCATCTGGTTCGCTATCGTGATGGCATGTGCCAAGGCCCCGGAAGACGTACCGGAAGCCACGTCATCGGACACACCGACCTCGACCACGGCCTCCGAGCTCCTTCCCATCCCTGACATCGACACCACTCAGCTCGCTCCGGATCTCGCCGCACGCCTCGAAGAGCGGCGGCGCGCCCTCGACGCCGCGAGCACCGCCGAGGCTCACGGCGAGCTCGGTCGACTCGCTCATGCCTACGATCTCGCCTTTCTCGCCCGGCCGGCGTACGAGAACGCGACCCGACTCGCTCCCGACGAGCCTCTATGGCCTCATCTTCTCGGCCACCTCGAACGTCAACGGGGCGACCTCCAAGCCGCGGCACGGGCCTTCGAGCGTGTAATCGAGCACGCCCCCGACGATCGACTCGCCCGCACCCAGCTCGCTCGTGCGTATCTCGACCTCGGCCGTGACGACGATGCCGAGAGCGTGCTGCGCGACATTCTCTCCACGGATCCCAACGACGCCGCGGCGCTGGCGGCCATCGGACGAATCGCCGCGCGCCGCGGGCGCTGGGGCGATGCCGCGGCATTTTGGGAAACCGCTCTCGAAGCCGCGCCAGGCGCGACCTCTCTCCATATCGAGCTCCAAGGCGCGTACGCGCAACTGGGTGACGACACCAAAGCCCGATTCCATTTCGGCCGCGCCGGACGTGGCCAAATCCCGGTTGCCGACCCACGGCTCGACGCGGTGCGCGCACTACGGGATGACGATCTTGGCAACCTGCGAGCCCGCGCCGCCGCCGCGCTCGGTGCCGATCAGCTCGATCAGGCCATCGATGGATACGAGGCCGTGCTCGAACGCGCCCCGGACGACGCCGACGCGTGGCAGGATCTCGCCCAGGCCAAAGCTCGACGTGGTGACTCCGATGCCTTCGACACCTACGCACGCGCTGTCGAGCTCCGTCCCGACAATCCACGCTTGCTCTTCGACTATGGCTCCCGGCTCGGGAACGCCGGTCAACCCGCGGCCGCCATCCCCCTGCTCGAACGAGCCGTCGCCCTCGCCCCGGAATTTCCCGAAGCGCATCACAACCTGGGCTCCGCGCTCGCCAGGCTCGGTCGTCTCGACGAAGCCGAGGCCGCGTTCACCCGTGTCATCGACCTCGACCCACGACACGACGGCGCGCGTCATCTTCGCGCGGTCGTTCTCACCGAGCTCGATCGTCACGCGGAGGCCATCGACATGTGGCGTGGGGTGATCGAGCGGAACCCAGCCTGGCTCGAACCCCGTCTTCGACTCGCCGATGCGCTCTCCGAGGAAAACGAGCTCACGGCGGCCATCCAACAACTCCGCGCCGTCGTCGAGCGAGCACCGAACCGAGCCATTACCTGGGCCAATCTGGGCATCCTCCTCGAGGACAACGGCGACACCGAACAAGCGCTCGATGCCTACCGTCGGGCGCTCATGGCCGACCCGAACCTCCACCCCGCGACACGACGGCTGATCGCCCTTCTCGTCGGACAAGGCCAATGTGACGAAGCGGCACGCGTCCTCGAGACCCTTCCGCGGGCTCAACGTGGTGACGCCACCAGCCAAGTCAGCGGCTGTGTAGGCTGATGGCGAGCTGCCGACCCGGTGTGCTCGGCGCGTTGATGGACGAGTACGAGCGCGCATGCCACGAGCTGACGGGGATGGTCGATACGCTCGACGACACCCGCTTTCTCGCCGTGCTCAACCCTGTCGATGACGAGCTTCGATCGATCCAAGCGATCGTCCGCCACGTCGTCCAGGCCGGTTACGCGCACGTCAACCACATACGCATCGCGCTGGCGATCGAGGGCTCACGGGTCGAGGTCCCCTCGATCTCACGAACCGAGCTCGCGACACACATGCGAGTCATGCTGCGCTATACCGCTGAGACGTTCGACGACCGTTGGTCGATGACCGATGACGATCTGACGACGGTCGAAATCGACGCCATGTGGGGCCAACGCTACGACCTCGAACAGATGTTCGAGCACATGATCGTGCACGTGCTCCGCCACCGACGCCAGATCGAGCGGCTGCTCAGTCGATAGAGCCGGATGGCTCACCAACCGCTGTAGCGAACGGTTCGTCGCTACGACGTGGAAACGTGCGTGAGATCTGAGCAGCGCAGGGATGAGCGACCGGAGGCATACCCAAAGGTACGTCGAGGGAGCGAAGAGCGAGCACGCCTAGAGATTGCGTGCGTTTCCACGCTGCAGCCGCGGTCCGTCGTCACGGCGGGCTGGTGAGCCATCCGGGCTACTCCACACTCCAGGCGCGACGACATCGGCCATCCGCTCGGGCACGACGACGCCATGGTTCACCATCCACTCGTCCGACTCACGTATCAATCGGTGCCCCTGACCATCACCGAGGAGCTGTCCTCGACGCCGACGAGCGACGGTCGCGTAGAGCTCCATGTCGGCCGCGGCCAGGCCTGATGCGGCATCGGCGAGCACAGCCGTGGCGCCATCTTTGCCTCGCACTGTGAGCGCGCCGGCGGTAAGCAAAAGAGCGAGCGGCTCGGCCCAAAAGAGCTTTTCTTTTTTCAGTCGTTTGATTTCTTCGTCGACCACGGACAAACGCTCATCACGCTCTTTGGCGTCATCAGCGATGACCGCCGCCGCGAGGGCGGCGCGACCGCGAAGGAAGTAGGCTTCGTGACGGGTGAATTGAATCCGCAGGAAAAGCGAGCGCTCCATCTTCGGCCAGTCTTCTTCGATCTGCGCCCAGGCGGCGACCGCATCACCTCGATAAAGCGCGATCTCGATGATTCCCGTCATGCGCCAATAGTGTTGAAGATGAAAGCCCTCTTGGGACCAGCCTTCGAGGGCCGCGCTGACCTCGGCCAAGGCGTCTTCGTGATGGTCTTCGATCAACATGGCCATCCATGACGCCCGGCTACGCAGATTGGTTTCGGCGTAGAGATCACCTTTGTCGGCGACGTCCTTGAGAAAGCGCGGCAGACGTTTCTTGATCTCGGCGAGGTCACCGATCAACAGAAGCGAGCGCATCTGGAAGGACATCGCAGTGTCGATCTCCCAGGTGACGCCGGTGCAGCGTTCACGCAGGATCGCTTCGGCGCGTTCGAGAAGCTCGCACGCCTTTTTCCACTGACCGCCGAGATAGGCCGCCATACCGGCGGTCATGTTGGCGAGACCGAGCGCGTGTGGGTGACCGACTCTCTCGGCGAGCGCCATCGATGCCCGCACCAGCTGCTCGGTACGTCCAGCGGTCTTGGTGCCACCCGTCGAGGTATAGGCGGCCTCGATCGCGAGGGCACGGGCCACGCGGTACGGTTCACCGGCTTCGAGCGCCAAGAGCAGATTTCGTTTGCCGAACACCATGCCACGAATGGTGTCCACCAAACCGAGACCGATCGCGACCGACCAGCAGGTGTCGATCCGGATCAGCTCCTCGGCGGCGATTTGGGTGGCGTCGCGTTCTTCGAAATCGATCCCCCGCAACTTGAGACGGATGAGCAAGCCAGCGAGCGCGAAGATGGTGCGCCGTGGCGTCGGCGGAAGCTCCATACCGACCAAGGAGAGAACGGTGTTGACGGTCTCGATGCCGCCGTCGATATGACCACTGATCAACCATTGCTCGGCGGCGCGACGACGCCATTCGAGCGCGTCGCCAGCTCGCGCGCCTTCGGCGGCGGCGAGGTAGACCGGTGCCGCCTCGGCACCCCGACCGGCGTTGACCAGAGCATTGCCGAGCTTGACCTCGATCTCGCGGCGGGCGTCCCGCTCGTGAGCTTCGAGATCGAGAGCGATCCGATACAGCCGAGCCGCGCGGTCGAACGCCAGAGCCTCGGCGGCTTGGTCGCCAGCGGTCACCGCCAGCTCGGCGGCCCGCTGCCGCTCCCCAGCGGCCAGATAATGGGTGGCGAGGGTTTCAGGATCGGCATGACGGGTGGCTTCGAGGGCACGCGCCAAACGACGATGCACGTGCGCGAGCGCCTCAGCTTCGAGACCTCGCACCACGGTTTCGCGGATTCGATCGTGGTACGGCTCGATTTCTTCGCGATCACGAAGACTGCGCATCCGCACCAGGCTCGCGCCGCGCAACGCGGCGATCGCCGCCTGGACCTCGCTGCCGAGCTCGGCGGCACTGCGCACCGCTTCGAGGTCGACCGGGCGACCCGCCACGGCCACCGCGGTGAGCAAACGCCGTGCTTCGGACGGTAGACGATCGAGTCGACCTTGAATGAGATTGTCGAGGGTCATCCGCTGCCGGACCGCGCGCTCGACCTCGGCCGACAGGGTGCGCTCCCCGGCCTGGTCCAATCCGGCTTCAGCCTTGGCCCAACGCACGAGCTCGTCGATAAAGAACGGACTGCCACCCGATTCGGCGCCGATGGCCTTGGCCAACGAGCGCCCCACTGGAGACTCCTCGCCGAGCAGGGCGAGCGCGAGGTGTTCGGCCTCGGGTGGCGTCAACTCTTGTAGATCGACCTCACGCACCAGGGTGCTCGCCCCGCCATCGTCGAAGCGCTCGGCGAGCAGGCTGGCGAGCAACGGACTCGTCTCGCGTTCCTCGGCGCGATAACAGGTGATGAGCAAAAGCGGTGGTGCATCGGGTGGCCGCAACAGCTCGGATAGCAAGGCGGCACTGTCACGATCACCCCATTGCAGATCATCGATCCACAGGATCAGCGGCACACGCGCGGCGAGCCGACCGAGCAGCTCACGCAAAGCGCCAAACGCCCGACGTCGCTGCTCGCGCGAATCGGGAATCTCGAGCACACGACGTTCGGAACCTGATACGGCCGGAACGCGCCGCAGAGATGGAAAGAGCCGCGCCAACGCCAAGACGTTGGTCGGCAGGAGCACTTCGACCTGTCGCTCCTCGAGCTTGCGCAAATAGCGCGTCAGGGCATCGATCAAGGCATCGAGCGCCTTGTACGGCACCGACTCACGTTCGTAACAGCGACCGGTGAGCAGCACGGCTTCGTCGTGCGCTTGACTCAATTGGCGAACGAAATGACGCACCAGGGCACTCTTGCCCATACCCGAGCTGCCGTGAACGAAGACCACCGCGGTGCGACCCGTACGGGTTGATTCGAACGCATCGAGCAGAACGTTGAGCTGCTGGTGACGCCCGACGAACGGCGCGCTGGTGCTGCTCGAGTGGGTGGACGTGGCCATGCGGTCGAACGGAGCCGGTGGCTCGGCACCGAGACCACGCAAGGCCTTGACCCCGGTGAGACGCTCGTCGACCGACCGCGCCATCAGCCTCATGGTGAGCTCGGACAGATCGCCCGGTACCTCCTTGGCGACCGCCGTCGGAGGCTCGGGATCGCTCCGCTGTTTGTCGGTGAGAATCCGCAAGAACCCACCGCGGAACGGAATGCGACCGGTCAGCGCTTCATAGAGCACGACACCGACGCTGTACCAGTCGCTCGCCTCGGTCATCTCCCGCCCCGCCGCCTGCTCGGGTGACATGTAGGCGGGCGTACCGGTGATGTCGCCTTCCATCGTCTCGTACACCGCGGGGCCGGCATAGAGCTCCTTGACCAACCCGAAGTCGAGCAGCACGACACGGCCATCGGGCGTGACGCGAATATTCGATGGCTTGATGTCGCAGTGGAGCTTGCCCGCCCGGTGTAGCGCGAAGAGCCCCTCGGCCAATTGTCGCAACGCCATGCGAAGCCGCGCCGGCTCGGGTGGGCCAACGGGTGTGGGGATCGAATAAAAGCGCGCGGTTTCGTAGGCGCCGACCGCCGGTTGAGCACGCACATAGTCGATGAAGTCGAGCCCTTCGACCAGCTCCATCGTGAAGTACCAGCGATCACCGTCAGCGAGCAACTCGTAGAGCTGGACCAGGTTGGGATGGTTGACGTCGGTCAGGGCGCGAAACTCGGTCTTGAATCGCATGACCGCCGACGGATCGCTCTTGTGCAGCGTCTTGAGCGCCACAACCGCCTGCCGTTTGCGATCGAAGACTCGGAACACATCGCCCGAGGTACCGCTACCGAGGTGGCCTTGCACCTCGAAACGTTCATTGCCTTTAAAGACGTACGAGTCCAACAAACCCATTGCGACCTGATCCTCACCCTCTCGAACAGCGGTGGACGTGTTATAGCACCCACCCCCTGGAATCGGTAGACTTCTCGTTCCGAGTGACGTCGGACCGCGAATCGCCTCGACTTCTTACCGAGGCCGGTCTTCTTTGAGACGTTCAGGAGCTTGGATGCGTATCTACAAAGTTCTTCCCGACCTATCGAAAAAGCGCCACATGAAAATCTGGCACAAGGCGCTACGCTCTCAATGGTCGGCGATCGATCTCAATTGGGAAGCGCCCCAGACTCGCCTCACCAAACGTCACCTCAAAGACCAGCTGGCGCGGGTCCTGACGCCGATCTTGATGGGCGAGCAGGCGGCGCTTTACTCGGTCTCTTCCCTAATTCCGCTGCTCGGACAACGAGCCGAAGTGGAAAGCCAGCTCTACCTGACGACCTGGGCGGTCGATGAAGCACGTCACACCGAGCTCTTCACCCTTTTCTATGGCCGCATCGACCGCGAGCCGATGTCGATTCGTCGCTTCCCAGCCGGCTACCTTTTTCAAAGCGGTATCGCTTCGAAGGAGCCAGCGGAGTGGCTCGCCGGCGTTCTCGTATCCGAAGTGTTGGCCAAGCTGGTGCTCGAGGAGTTCAGACGTCTCGATCTCGATGCGACCCTCTCCGAGATCGCCGACGGCATCCTGCTCGACGAGGCGCGCCATCTAGGCTTCAACCACATCTACTTAGAAGACACGTTCAGCGAGCTTTTCGGCACGGATTCCCTCGCCGGCGAGGAATATGGAACCGCCCTCCACGGCCGCCTACGAGGTGTGCTCGCCAAGGTCAAACCCATGTTCGACGCCCTCGCCACGGAAATGGCCGACGTCGGTATGGAGAGTGATCGTTTGCTTCATGACCTCGAAAACGAAGCCACCTGGCGACTCGACAAGTCGATTCGCGCTGGCGAGCGGGTCGCCGCGGGACGCGAAGCGGCGAGCAAGCTGGCGGAAGCCGAGACGATCGGTGCCTGAGCGATGAGCACGACCCTGCCAAACGTGCTGACCCGTGTCGCGCTCGATCACCCCGATCGTGGCATCACGGTGTTCGATGGTCGCGGCCGGCGAGGCGAGCGACGTACCTACGCCGAGCTGCTCGATACGGTGCGTACCGCCGCGGGACGCTGGGCGGCACTCGGTATCCGACCCGGTGATCGCGTGATCGTCGCCCTCAACACCTCGTGGCCTCTGCTCGAAGCGTGGCTCGGCGCCGTGTGGCTGGGAGCCTTGCCGGTGGCGCTCGCCCCTGGAGGCGCGGTCGGCGGCGGCGAAGCGCATATCAAGCGTCTTGCCGGCTTGGTTCAGCGGCTGGGTCCCACGACCGTGCTCACCTCGCCCCGCTTCGCGACCGAGGCCGAGACCCTGGCCAACGACCATCCCGAGATCGCCGAGTCTCTCCGTACCGCCGCCGCGCGCGCGCGGGCCGCCGCGCCCTTCGCCGAGACGCCGGCCGCGTCCGTCGAGGCCGCCACCCCGCATCCCGACGACATCGCCTTTCTGCAGTTGACCAGCGGTTCGACGGGTCACCCGAGGGCGGTGATGATTCCCCACCGCACGGTGATTCACAACAACAACGCGAGCGCGGGTGCGATCGGCGCGCCTCGTGGTGGCTCGGTCTTCGACACCGCCGACTCGGTGGTCGCCTGGCTCCCGCTCAACCACGACATGGGCCTCGTGGGGTGTTTGTTCATGGCGCTGATGGGTGGGCTCGAGCTCGTTTTGTTGCCTCCGACGGCTTTTCTCGCGCGACCTCAAACCTGGCTCCGTGAGCTCGGCCGCAACGGAAGGGTCTTCTCGCCCGCGCCCAACTTCGGCTACCAGCTCTGCGTCGAGCGACTCGCAACCGACGACCCTGTTCTCGCCGACCTCGACCTTGCCGGCTGGGACAACGCGATGACCGGTGCCGAGATGATCCGCCCCGAGACCATCGAGGCGTTTCAACACCGCTTCGCCGGCGCCGGTTTTCGCCCCGAGGCCTTCCGCCCTTGCTACGGTCTCGCCGAAGGCACCCTCGCGGTGACCTTCGATATCCAGGGCCGAGGCGCGCGGTGGCGACCCTCGCCGAGCGGTGAGGACGTCGTGTCGGTGGGCGAGCCGATCGCCGATACCCGAATCGAAATCCGCAAACCGGATGGTGGCGTGTGCCCGGATGGCGCGGTCGGCGAGGTCTGTGTCTCGGGCCCGAGCGTGTTCGCCGGCTATTGGAACGACCCCGAAGCCACCGCGGAATCTCTCCGAGATGGCTGGCTGCACACCGGCGACCTCGGTTTTCTCCACGACGGAGAGCTCTATCTCACGGGTAGACTCAAAGATCTGCTGATCATCCGAGGCCACAACGTCATGCCACACGAGCTCGAGTGGCTGGCCGAAAGTGTCGTCGGTGGCGGTGGCGCACTGCGCAGCGGTGCGTTTACGATCGACGGCGGTGGCCAAGGCGAGCAGGCCGTGGTGGTGGTCGAAGTGGCCACCGATCTCGACCGGCTCGCCGACGCCGATCACGAGATCCGCAAACGGATCGGACGCGAGCTCTCGCTGACCGTGGCCGATGTGGCGTTCGTGCGTCGCGGCCGGATCCCCAAGACCACCAGCGGAAAAGTCAAACGACGCGAGCTACGCCAGCGCTATCTCGACGGCGCGCTCGACCGTCTGATCTAGGATCGACACAGGAAATCGGGATGGATAAGAACGAGATGCAACGACAGGCTCGCGCGGTGATCGCCGAGCTCTCGGACCACGAAGCCAGCAACCTCGAACCGTCGATGGATCTGGTCGCCGACCTCGGCTTCGACTCACCGAAAGCACTCCAGCTGCTCGTCACGCTCGAAGAGCGTCTCGATATCGAGATCAGCGACGACGACGCCGCCAAGCTCGACTCGGTGGGCGACATCGACGCCTATCTGGCTGCCCTCTAGACATCGTGCGAGTCGATCCGAACAGCCGGCGAGGCCGGCTCCTGCTCACCATGGGCGCACCGATCGTCCGGCTCCTCACCGGGTCCCTCGGTCGGAGCTGTCGACTCGATGTGGCGCGGGGCGCCGAGCATTTCGCCGGCTTCGAGGAGGGTGGCATGGTCATCAGCTTCTGGCATGACCGCTCGATCCTCGCCGCCCAGGTGCTCCGCCACGAGCTGATGCGACGCGGGATCGATCTGACCCTGCTGGTGAGCCAGTCGCGAGACGGTGAGCTGATGGACCGTTTGGCACGTGGCTGGGGCATCGCCACCGTGCGCGGGTCGGCTTCACGAGGCGGCACAAGCGGGCTACGAAAGATCTACCGACGTCTCCGCGCCGGCTCGTCGCCCGTCATGACCCCCGACGGCCCGCGTGGCCCGAAGAACGTCTTCAAGATCGGCGTCGCCGTCCTCTCACAGATGGCCGAACGCCCGGTCCTCCCCATGGGCATCGCCGTCTCACGTTCCTGGAAGCTGCGTTCCTGGGATCAGCTTCTGGTTCCCAAACCCTTTGCGCGCGTCGTCGTTCTGGTGGGCGAACCGGTCACCGTGCCTCGTGGTCTCGACGACGATGAGCTCGAAGCGATGCGTATCCGTCTCGAGACCACCCTCGACGCTCTCACCCACGAGGCCGAACGCAGCGCCCGCTGATAACCTCACCGTCCCATGACCGCAACCGCTCTCTTTACCGGCTTGATCGACTACGCCGGTCTCTTTCCACCGGCGCGTCTTCCGATGGATCGCGCCGTGGCCGCATATGCCACGCACCGTGACAGCGACGATGCGTGGATGCTCGGACGTTTCGTGGTGCCGGCCGGTCGTCTCGACGAGATGGTCGCCGCGCTCGAAGCCGTCCCACCGGGACACGACGCTCGTCCCTGGCCGCTCTCGGTGCTCACCGGTGACGATGCCGCGAGCGCCGATGCAATCATCGAGGCCTTCACCCACCCTCGACTCATCATCGAAGCGATCGAAACCAAGGCGAGCACCGGCGACGACATCGCCGACCGCGCGAGCCGGTTTCGTCGCGCCACGGAAGTCTTCATCGAGATTCCCTACCGTGGCGACGACAACCCGACCACGCTGCTCGGCACGATCGCGGACCATGCTCGATCACGCCCCGGCCTCGCCGCCAAGATCCGCACCGGAGGCATCACCACCGATGCCTTCCCGAGCACCTCGGAGCTGGTGCGTTTTCTGAGCGCGGCGCAGAGCACGGGTGCCGTCTGGAAAGCCACCGCGGGTCTGCACCATGCGCTGCGGGGTGAGTATCCACTCACCTACGAAGCCGATAGTGCGCGGGGCACCATGCACAGCTTCCTCGGTCTCTTCACCGCCGCGGCCTTTGTTCACGGTGGTGTCATCGACGCCGATCATCCGGTGGTGGTCGACATGCTCGAGACATCCGACGGTCGACAGGTCGAATTCGATGCCGGCCTTCACTGGCGAGATGCCAACCTCGACACCACATACCACCTCAACGCTGACCAGCTCGCCACCGCTCGCACCCACTTTGCCCGTGGCTACGGCTCGTGCTCATTCGACGAGCCCACCGACGAGCTACGGAATCTGCATCTCATTGGAGGAGAGAGATGAGCCTCGACGAAACTCACGACCCTGGACGTCATAGCTGGATCGAATCGGCGAATCACGCCGACACCGACTTTCCACTCCAGAACCTTCCGTTCGGTGTCTTCAGCCGCCGCAACGACAGTCATGATCGGCCCCGGATCGGTGTCGCGATCGGCGACCAGATCCTCGATTTATCGCGGTGCTTCGATCTCGAGCTTTGCGAAGGCGACGCCGAAGTCGCTGGCCGCGTGTGCTCCGAGGCAGACGACCTCAACCCTCTGCTCGCGCTCGGTCCGATTCACTGGACCGCGTTGCGCCGCCGCCTTCACCTGCTGCTCGCCGCGGGGGGACCGGGCGATGCTCGCAGCTCGATCGAGCAAGCGCTCATTCCGATGCGCGATGCGGCGATGCACCTGCCGATCTCGGTGGGTGACTACACCGACTTTTATTGCTCGATCCATCATGCCACCAACGTCGGCAGCATGTTTCGCCCCGACAACCCGCTCATGCCCAACTACAAGCACCTGCCGGTGGGGTACCACGGTCGGGCCTCCTCGGTGGTGGTGAGTGGCACCTCGGTGCGACGCCCGCACGGCCAGCTGAAGAACGACGACGGACCACCGGTCTACGCACCGTCGGTTAGGCTCGACTACGAGCTCGAAGTCGGCTTCGTGGTCGGCCAGGGCAACGCGCTCGGCGAGCCGGTTTCGCTCCGCGACGCGGGCGATCAGATCTTCGGCTTTTGCCTGGTCAACGACTGGTCGGCGCGTGACATCCAGAAATGGGAATACCAGCCGCTGGGCCCCTTCCTCGGCAAGAGCTTTCTCACCAGCATCTCGCCGTGGATCGTGACGCGGGACGCCTTGGCTCCGTTCCGCGTGCCCGCCTTCGAGCGCGCCAGCGACGACCCTCAGCCGCTGCCGCATCTCGACAGTGACGAGCATCGCCAAACCGGCGGGATCGACATGAAGCTGGAAGTCCTCATTCGTACGGAAGCCATGCGCAACCGAGGCGACGCACCCCAGCGTCTGTCACACGGCAACTTCCGTCACATGTACTGGACCGCGCAACAAATGCTCACGCATCACGCCTCGAATGGCTGCAACCTTCGACCCGGCGACCTCCTGGCCAGCGGTACCGTCTCCGGTCCCGACAAGGACAACCGAGGTTGCCTGCTCGAGCTGGCCTGGGCCGGCAAAGAGCCACTCGAGATCGGCGGCGAGCGTCGTGTCTTCCTCCAGGACGGCGACGAGATCACCCTGCGCGGTCATTGTGAGCGTGACGGGGCCGTGCGGATCGGCTTTGGTGAATGCACCGGCGTAGTCGAGCCGGCGCTCGATCGATGAACGACGCCACTCCCCTGTGGCAACCCACGCCTGAGCGGGCCGAGGCGACACGTCTCGGCCGCTTTCTTCGTGATGTCGGCAAAGACGTAGCCGACGTCACCGACATGGCCTCGCTATGGCAGTGGTCGGTCGACCATCCCGCCGACTTCTGGCGTCGTATGTGGGAGCTCGGAGACATCCACGGCGACATGGGAAGTGTCGTTTTTGATCCGGGCGATGGTTCCGATCCACGGAGCGCACGTTTCTTCCCCGGAGCCCGGCTCAACTTTGCCGAGAACCTGCTGCGGCGAGACGGTGAAGGAGAGGACGGCGACAAAGAAGCCATCGTCGCCTGGAACGAAAACGGTCGTCACCGCACCCTCACCTGGGAAGCGCTACGCCAAGAAGTCGCCGCCTTCGCCGCGGGTCTGCGTGCCGCTGGGGTCGGGCAGGGCGACCGTGTCGCCGGTTTCCTACCCAACATCCCCGAAGCCATCATCGCCATGCTCGCCACCACCAGCCTCGGCGCGGTGTGGAGCTCGTCCAGCCCCGACTTCGGGGTCGAAGGCGTGCTCGATCGCTTCGGGCAAATCGAGCCCAAGGTTCTGATCACCGCGCGGGGCTATGTCTACAGTGGCAAGTCGTACGACTCGTTGAGCAAAGTCGCGACGATCGTCGAGAAGCTACCGAGCGTCGAGACCGTCGTCATCGCCCCCTATGGCGAAAGCACGTGCGACGTCCCGAATGCCGTCACCTGGGCGGATTTTGCCCAGCGCGACGCCGAGCTTTCTTTCGAACCCTTACCGTTCGACCACCCGCTCTACATCCTCTACAGCTCGGGTACGACCGGGCTCCCGAAATGCATGGTGCACGGCGCCGGTGGCACCCTCATTCAGCACCTCAAAGAACACATCCTCCACACCGATCTAAGTGCGAACGATCGCATCCTCTACGTGACCACCTGTGGCTGGATGATGTGGAATTGGCTCGCCAGCGCCCTCGCCGTCGGCGCCACCGTCGTCCTCTACGACGGTGCCATCGTCAAACCCGAGCCCGACATCCTCTGGCGTCTCGCCGCCACCGAACGTCTCACCGTCTTCGGCACCAGCGCCAAATACCTCGCCCTGATCGAAAAAGCCGATCTCCATCCCGGTCGCGACCACGATCTCAGCGCGCTCCAGACCATCCTCTCCACGGGCTCGCCCTTGCTGCCCGAAAGCTACGACTACGTCTACCGCGAGATCAAAGGCGATCTTCTCCTCGCCTCGATCAGCGGCGGCACCGACATCGTCTCCTGCTTCGCGCTCGGCAACCCCATCGGCCCAGTCCATCGAGGCGAGCTGCAGACACGCGGACTCGGGATGAGCGTCGAAATCCTCGACCCCGACACCGAGGCGATCGTCGGCGAACCCGGCGAGCTCTGCTGCACCAAGCCGTTCCCCTCCATGCCGGTCGCCTTCTGGAACGACCCCGAGGGCGAGCGCTACCACCGCGCCTACTTCGACCACTTCGAAGGCATCTGGCGTCACGGCGATTGGGCCACCCTCACCGAACGTGGCGGCCTCATCATCCACGGTCGGAGCGACGCCACCCTCAACCCCGGTGGCGTCCGCATCGGCACCGCCGAGATCTATCGCCAAGTCGAGACCTTCGACACTATTCTCGAAAGCCTCGTCATCGGCCAGACCTGGCAAGACGACGTCCGCATCGTCCTCTTCGTACGCATGCAGCCCGGCCACCGACTCGACGACGACCTACGGGAAAAGATCAAACTCCGCGTCCGTCATCACGCCTCGCCCCATCACGTGCCCAGGGTCATCCTCCAAGTCGACGACCTGCCGAGGACACGAAGCGGCAAAATCACCGAGCTCGCCGTCAAAGCCGTCGTCGAAGGCCGCGCCGTCGACAACGCCCACGCCCTCGCCAACCCCGAAGCCTTGGAGTACTTTCGCGATCGAGTGGAGCTGGGGAGCTGAACGCGTTGCGGCCGACAGGGTCGCAGGTAAATATCACGTCAACGAATCACGGCATTCGAAGCGTCCAGGCCGTAGGCGGCTACGATCCGTGGAATGAAACGCATCTCGATCCGCGAACGCAGGACCTTTTTTCGTCCCTTTCCCTTGTTTTGCCTCCTACTCACGCTCGCCCTCACTCCCGCCCAGGCCACTGACACCGATACCCTCGTCGGAAAAGAGCTCGCCCCGTTTCAAGTCACCGCATTTGACGGCTCGATGGTCCGTTCCGAGGATTTCGCGGGCAAGGTGTGGGTGGTCGATTTCTGGGCGACGTGGTGTCAGCCGTGTCTGAATGCGATGCCGGCGTTGCAGGAGCTCTACGATCATTACGACGGCAAGGTGGAGTTCTTGATGCTGAACACGGGCTGGAACGATTCGCTTCTGCGCGCGCGAGGGTTGATTCAAAAGAACGGCTATACGTTTCCGACGGCGTTCGATACGACACAGAAGCTGGCGAAGGAGCTAGGGATCTTCAAGATCCCGACGACGCTGGTGATCGATGCTTCAGGGACGGTGCGTTTTCGGCACGAAGGTTTCGGCTCGGTCACGGAGGTGTCGGAGAATCTACGCGCGGAAATCGACTCGTTGCTCGAGGCCACGGAAGGTGCTCCAGCCGAAAGTCAGACACGCTGAGGTGTGGAATCAGCTCGGCGATGGACGTTCAGCCGCTGGACAAATCCTGTAAATCATCGGCTCGAAATGTTGTGAACAGAAGAGCTATGGTATTTTTGAGACCGAAGCGGGCGTGCGTCGCCTCAACTCTGAAACTCCCGAGCCGTACCTAGCGACCGTGAGCCGTCATTTTCTCCTCGCCCTCCTGATTGTTTTTGTCGCGATGCCCGCCATCGCGGCGGATCCAGTGCGTCTGGACGCCAAGTTGCTCGGTGTCGAGGTGATCGAGCGGGTGGTGCTGCCACGGGTCGACGAGGAGGTCGCCAAGCGACAGGATTTCGAGGCGACCGAGGCGGGACAAACCGCGCGCTATGCGGTGCCTCATGCGGTACGGATCACGCCCTCGAGTCACGGTACGTGGGAACAACGCGACGATGGCTCGTGGGTCTGGCGACTGCGGTTGATCTCGCGTGACGCCTACTCGCTCAATCTGGGGTTTTCGCGCTACCGCATGCCCAAGGGTGGCACGTTGCGGATTTATGCCACGACCGGCCGAGGACAGGTGGTCGGCCCCTTTACCGCTCGTGACAACGAAACCCACGGTGAGCTGTGGACACCACCTCTGCCGACCGACGATCTGATCGTCGAGCTCACGTTGCCGGCGAACAAGCTACGCCGCTACGATCTCGAGTTGAGCTGGATCAACCACGGCTATGCTGGATTCGGTGAGCCCCAGCCACGCTCGGGCGCCTGCAACGTCGATGTGACGTGCCCTCCCGCCGCGGACTGGCGCAACGAGGCACGCGCGGTCGCGTTGGTGTCGGTGGCGGGCAGGCATTTCTGCACCGGCTTCTTGCTCAACAACACCGCTGAGGATGGACGGCCGCTTTTCTTGACCGCGAAGCATTGCGGTATCGACGAAACCAATGCGGCTTCGGTGGTGGTGTTCTGGGGACACCAAAGCCGGGTATGTCGACGCGGCGCCAGCTCGTACCAGGCTGGTGATCTGCGCCGATTCCAAACGGGCGCGCGGTGGCTGGCCGGGCACGACGACACGGATTTCGCTCTTCTCGAGCTCGATGACATCCCGAAAGCCCGCCATCGGGTGTATTACGCGGGATGGGATCGACGGCATCGAGCCGTCGCGGAAGCGACGGTGATTCACCACCCGAATACCGACGCCAAGCGGATCGCCTACAGCTCCGTGGGCGCGGTGCCGACCAGTCATCTGGGTGACGACGTCCCCGGCGATGGCAGCCATCTACGGGTCGCGAGCTGGGACCTGGGCACGACCGAAGGAGGCTCCTCGGGTGCGCCGCTCTTCGATGAGCATCACCGGGTGATCGGCCAGCTGCACGGCGGCTGGGCGGCGTGTGGCGCCGATGAGCCCGATTGGTTCGGCCGGCTGTCGGCGGCTTGGGACGGTCCGACTCCCGATACGCGCTTGCGCGACTGGCTCGATCCCATGGCCACGGGTACACCGGTACTCGACGGCATCGATTCCGCTGGCGAGTAACTGGTAGCATCGCCGGGTGATTCGTTTTCTCGCCCTGGCGTTTCCCATCCTCCTTCTGCTCTTCGCTTTTTTCGGCTTTGTGGTCGATCTGAGCGGCTTGGATGTCGAAACGGGCACGATTCCTCGTCTCGGCGCCCCGATCGATGGCCAGATCGTCATCGGTAGCTGGCTACTCGAAGCGGTCGGTCTGATCGCACTCTTTCTCCTCCTTCAGGGTCGCAGTGGCACGTGGTGGCTGGACGGTTTGGTGACCGGCTGGATCGCCTGGATCTTCCGAGGCCCGCTCCTGGTCATCACCATCGTGCTCGCCGCGCGACAGCCACACGAGCCCTGGTGGCAGCTTGCCCTCGGTTGGTTCGGTCTCTACACCGCCTGCGGCTTGGTGTTGGCGATGCTCGGCCGGCCAATGACGAAACGCGCAACCGCGAGCGCGGCGACCGTGGCCGCGACGTCGATCACGACGCCTCCCGATTCGCATCTCGACGACGCGATGGCGAGCACACCATCCGAGCTGACGATCGACACGCACGATGAAGACGAGGCCGGGGAAGACGAGAA
Source organism: Acidobacteriota bacterium (assembly GCA_039184055.1). Classification (GTDB taxonomy): domain Bacteria; phylum Acidobacteriota; class Thermoanaerobaculia; order Multivoradales; family J023; genus JBCDBH01. The sequence goes on along the minus strand of JBCDBH010000002.1, from coordinate 31,858 downwards.
CAGCGACGAAGGGGACGACGACGGGAGGCGCTACGACAACGTGCCACCGGCACCGACCGTGTCGACGCCGACCCCCGCCACGACCTCACGCGTCACCCGCTCTACTGGCCACGACGACTCCGACGACGACGATCCGACGGACGATTGAGCGTGCAGATCACCGCGGTAGGTCACGCCTTTCCGGATCACTACTACGACCAAGAGACCTTGCTCGAGGCTTTCAAACAAGTCTGGGGTCGGGAACATCACAACACAGATCGTCTCGAGCGCTTGCACCGCAACGTCCTGGTGGGTGGTCGCCATCTGGCTTTGCCGATCGACGCCTACGACGAGCTGACCACCTGGGGCGAAGCGAATGACGCGTGGATTCGCGTCGCGCGGCGAGTCGGTGGAGAAGCGCTGCGCAAGGCTCTCGACATCGCGGAGCTCGATGCATCCCAAGTCGACGCGATCTTCTCGACCACCGTCACCGGACTCGCCACACCGTCACTCGACGCTCGGCTGGTCAACGATCTCGGGCTCCCACCACGGATCAAACGAACCCCTCTCTTTGGCCTGGGCTGTGTCGCGGGCGCGGCCGGGATCGCGCGCGCGGCCGACTATGTTCGCGCGTTCCCCGAGCACACTGCGGTGCTGCTCTCGGTGGAACTCTGTTCGCTCACCTTGCAACGAGAAGATCTGTCGGTCGCCAATCTGATCGCTTCGGGTCTCTTCGGTGACGGTGCGGCGGCAGTGGTCGTACGTGGAGCGGCGTGCGCAAGCAGCCGGCCATGCCCACGCGTGGTGGACACCCGCTCGGTTTTCTATCCCGACACCGAAGACGTCATGGGCTGGAAAATCTCGGAGCGAGGTTTTGGCATCGTCTTGTCCGCCGACGTCCCCAAGATGGTGACCGAGCACCTCGGCCGTGACGTCGACACCTTCCTCGGCGCCCACGGGCTCACCCGAGACGACATCAGCCGCTGGATCGCCCATCCTGGCGGCCCGAAAGTGCTCGAAGCGATGGCCACGACCCTCGCGCTACCCGACGACGCGCTCGAGCCGACCTGGCGAAGCCTGCGCGAAGTCGGCAATCTGTCGTCGACCTCGGTGCTCTTGGTACTCGAAGAGGTTCTCGAATCACCCCCGGCGGCGGGTGATCGGGCATTGATGATGGCCATGGGCCCGGGTTTTTGCTCGGAGCTGGTCCTGCTGCGTTTCTGATGTCGACGTTCACCGGATTTCTCGTGATCATCGGGCTGGTGGTGATCGAGCGTCTGCTCGAGCTGGTGCTGACGCGCCGACATACGCGCAAGCTCCTCGCCCGTGGCGGCAAGATCCTCGGACAACGGCACTATCCGTTCATGGTGGCGCTCCATGCCTCGCTGCTCGCCGTCGCCCCGCTCGAAGCGTGGTGGTTCGATCGCCCGTTTCTCCCTTGGCTCGGCTGGCCCGCGCTCGCCTTGGTCGGGCTCAGCATGATGCTGCGCTATTGGGCGATCGTCAGCCTCGGTGAGCGGTGGACGACCACCGTGGTGGTGGTTCCAGGTGAAACCGCGATCCGACGGGGTCCCTACCAGTTCTTTCGTCATCCGAACTACGTGGCCGTGATCATCGAAGTCATTGCTCTGCCGCTGATTCACACAGCCTGGTGGACCGCGTTGGTGTACGGCTCACTCAACCTTCTCGTGCTGCGAGCGAGAATCCGCGTCGAGGAGGCCGCGCTGCGCGAGTACGCCGATTGGCAGCGGGTGATGACAGGCGTGCCGTCGTTTCCCACCGGGAACACGCCGGAGTGAGCGACGACGATATGAGCAGCGACGAAGCAGAGAACGGCGGACCCTCCATGGCATCGATCCTCGACACCATCACGACGATCGCGCGTGAGAACCTGGACTACGAGGGGACGGTGACGAGCGACAAACGGCTGGTCGAAGATCTCGCTCTCGACTCGCTCCAGCTCCTGAGCCTGGCGGTGGCGGTCGAGGATCACTACCGAATCTGCCTCGATGAGGATGACGAAGCTCACATCGACACGGTCGGTGATCTGGTCGCTCTGATCGAGGCCAAGATCGCCGCACTCGATCAGGCCTGATGTCATGACGACCGCCCCGACCACGCTCGCCGCCTTGCTCGATCACGCCGCGGGCGACGCGCCCCGAGACGATGTCGGCCTGCGGTTCGTCGATCGACGCGAGCGCGACACCCCACTCGACTTCTTCACCCTGCGACGGGAAGCTCGGACGATCGCCGCCAGACTCGTTGCGTCAGGAGTCGAGCCCGGTGACCGCGTCGCTTTGCTCTTTGCCACCGAACCCGATTTTTTCCGAGCGTTTTTCGGCGTTGTCTTGCTCGGTGCCGTACCGGTGCCGCTCTATCCACCTGTGCGACTCGGCCGACTCGACGAGTACCACAAGCGCACCGCCACCATGCTCGACGCCGCCGGATGCCGAATGGTGCTCGCCGCGCCACGTATCCGCCGTCTACTCGGTGAAACGATGGCACGAGCTCGCGTGCCGCTCGGCCTCCACCGGCTCGACGAGCTGCCTACGAACGTCGAGTCATTCGAGCCCACGACCGTATCGGCCGACGATCTGGCCCTGATTCAATTCTCCTCGGGAACGACGGTCGACCCGAAACCGGTCGCCTTGGAACATCGCGCGCTCCTGAGTCAGGGCGAAGTCATTCTCGGTAGCTTTCCGCCACCACTCGGATCCCGTCATAGCGGCGTCTCTTGGCTGCCGCTCTACCATGACATGGGGCTGATCGGCTGTGTGCTGCCCGCGCTCTTCGCCGGTTCCGAGCTGACCCTCATTCCACCCGAGCTCTTCGTGGCGCGCCCCGCGATCTGGCTACGCACCCTCTCTCGACGCCGCGCGACGGTCTCGGTGGCACCCAATTTCGCCTACGGCCTGTGTGCCGATCGAATCCGTGACGATCAGCTCGACGGAGTCGACCTGAGCGGTTGGCAGGTCGCTCTCAACGGTGCCGAGCCGATTTCGCCCGCTGTTCTGAAACGGTTCACCCGTCGCTTTGCGCCCTATGGTCTTCGTGAGGACGCGATCACGCCTGTCTACGGACTCTCCGAAGCGGCCTTGGCGGTCACGTTCGACCGTCTCGATGCGCCGTTCGTGAGCCGCGCTTTCGATCGCGAGGCGCTGAGTCGGCACGGAATCGCCAAACACCGCTCCGACGGCATCGAGCTGGTGTCGGTCGGACGACCTCTACCCGGGTTCTTGGTCGCGATCCGTGACGCTGAACAGCGGACTCTCGCCACCGAACGTATCGGTCATGTGTGGGTGCGTGGACCTTCGCTGATGCGTGGTTACTTCGATCGTCCCGACGCCACCGCCGATGTGCTGCGGGACGGCTGGCTCGATACCGGTGACCTCGGCTTTCTCGACCAGGACAACCGGCTCTTCCTCACCGGTCGCGCCAAAGACGTGATCATCTTGCGAGGTCGCAACCACGCTCCGGCGGATATCGAACAAGCGGTCGACGAAGTGGTGGGCGTTCGGCGTGGGTGCGTGGTGGCGGTGAGCCATCACCCGGAACACGCCGAGCACGAACGTCTCTGGCTTTTCGTGGAATACCGCGCCGACAGTTCGACTGAAGCACGCCAAGCGCTCCCGGCGCTGTGCCGCGAAGCTGTGCTGACACGAACCGGACTTCGAGCCGACGACGTGTGGCTGCTCGCTCCCGGTACCCTGCCTCGGACCTCGTCGGGCAAACTGCGACGCGCCACGACCTTGCAGCGGCATCTCGACGGCTCGCTCGAGCCACCGACCGCGGTCACACCTCTTTATCTCGCCAGCCAACTGGCCCGTTCGGCATGGGTGAGTCGCTTCGGTCGAGGTCGCGAATGACGAACCCCGACGTCGTGGTGATCGGCGCGGGACCGGTGGGTCTCGCCACCGCCATCGCCCTGCGGCTACGTGGGATCGAGGTAGCGGTCTTCGAACGAAAGCCCCGAGGGCCGATCGACAAAGCCTGTGGTGAAGGGTTGATGCCCGATGCCGTCGAACGGCTCGACAGCTGGGGCGTGGAGCTACCACGTTCGATGCCCTTCGCCGGGATCCGCTGGATCGACGGCACCACCGTCGCCGATGGCCGATTCCCATCGCGAGCCGGCCGGGGTGTACGTCGCACCGTGCTGGGTCGCGCACTCGAAGAACGGGCGATCGCATTGGGTGCGGTGATTCACCGTGGGCATCCCGTCACGGCCCGACCCCTGCCCGGCGGCGGTTGGGGTCTCGAAGTTGCCGACCGAGCTCTCACGCCGCGTTTCGTGATTGCCGCCGATGGTCTACGCTCACCCCTCCGTCGAGCCGTGGGTCTGACGGCGCGATCGACGACCCGTGCAAGACGGTCTGGAGTTCGACGTTTTGGAGTCCGACGCCACTATCGCATCACACCATGGACAGACCGAGTCGAGGTCTATTGGCAAGGCGATTGTGAAGCCTATGTGACCCCCATTGCTCCTGATGAGGTCGGCGTGGCGGTTCTGTGGAGCGGCTTCAAGAGCGATTTCCCTACGCTCCTTGCACGTTTTCCACGACTTCTCGAGCGACTCGGCGATGCGTCCGCGACGTCACGAGATCGGGGTAGCGGCCCGCTCCTCCAACGCACACGTGGCGTGGTCTCGAAAAACCTCGCCTTGGTGGGCGACGCAAGTGGCTATGTCGATGCGATCACCGGCGAAGGTTTGGCGATCGGCCTCCACCAAGCGGAAGCAATCGCCGAAGCCATCGGTGAACGTGATCTTCGGGTCTACTCACACGCCCATCGTGTGATCTCCAGACGACCCAACCTGTTGACCCATGTACTCTTACAGATCGAGCGACGGCCATGGCTACGACGCCGCCTGATCGCCGCGCTGGCTGCCGAGCCCTGGCTCTTCGATCACATCCTCGCGGTACATGTAGCCGAGCGGCCCGTACACAGTCTTGTTGGAACGGCGCCAAAGCTGGTTGGCGCTCTTTGGGCCGCGTGAAGTCAGCGCGAATGCGCTCTATTGATGCTTGATCAGCATGATATGTGCTGATAACATGATTTCACTGCTCAGATGTCGTCACTGACTCCGTGGAGCCTTCACTGATTCAGTAGGCATCTAGGTAGTTAGCCCTCGTGGCGAAACGCATGATGCACCGCGAAAGCGGTGCCTTTTTCATGGTGATTCATCTTGAGTGGATCAAATACCAGAAAATAAACGAGTGTATGACCTATTATCGTATGTTACTCATGTCAGCACACCTACCCGATCCGAAGGCATGCACATCACCTTATGCAGAATAGACAACAGCTTCTGGCATGCCCACATGCCTCATCATCGACCTTCCGTAGGGGAATTACCTTCATCACTGTGCATTTACTCTTTCACGCGCTAGGCTGGTGGAGAGAACGGACGTCGCTCGTCATTCAGGTGCGCGACGATCCGCAAAGGGAGATCGTGATGAAAGACAAACCTATGGCACGTTACCTATCGTTCATTCTCTTGCTCGGCTGCTTGACGGCGCCCATTTTGGCGGCACCCCCGGCCGAGATCGGAGCATGGGGCACATGGTGGCAGGAGCTGATCGAATCGATCACGGAGTGGTTCGTTCCGAACGACACACAGGTGATCGACGAGACCCCGTGGATTCAGCCTCTCAACGGACAAGGCGATTGTCAGCCGACGCCTTGTACGCCGCCACCACCGCCCTCGGGCCCATTCATCGATCCGGTTGGTTGAGCTGAGAGAGAGAATCGGACCGCCGCGAACACGGCGGTCCGAACCGAATCAAGCCGCTGGACGCGCTTGCTCGGCAACCCGTAGGGGCAGCGCCCACGGCATGGCCAGACCGCGACTGCGGTCGACCAGGCGACGCGCTTCCCACAGCGACGCAATCGTGATCTGGCGATTCTTGATCGCCGCCTGGATCAGGTTGAGCGCGGCCATACCCTCACGGTGTACCCGCAAGGCTCCGAACACCGGAATCATCTCGCCCGCCAACGCGATCACTTCGTTGTCCCGTCCCTGCGCCGAGTAGACCAAGGCCAAGTCGAGCGATGCCAACGCGGCGTCGTAGGTCTGCTCCGCGGCGGTCAGCTCCTCGACGACCGGCTTGAGATGATCCTCGGCCCGGTCGAGCGAACCCTTCTCACGCGCCACCAACCCTTCGAGCCAGCGCAACCGCAGCTCGGCGTCACGATTGTCGACCTCGCGCGCCATCGAATGGCCATCGAGCAAGCTCGATTCGGCGTCCTCGTACCGACCCGCGAAGGTATACGCGGCGATCAGAACTTGATGCGCGGAGAGGAACGCCCAAGGCTCGCTTTCGCGATCGATCAACTCCATGGCACGTGCGAGCACCGGCAGACTCTCATCCGGCTTGTCCTGCAAGAGCAGGAGCAGCGCGCGCACCACCATGGCCTGACCGAGCAGGTGGCTCTTGTCGGCGCGGCGATAGAGCACGATGGCCTCGTTGATCAGGGCCATGGCTTCGTGGAGACGACGCTGGAACCAACGGAGCGCCGCTTTGATCTTGAAAATGTCGGCCTGCACGATGACGTCGGGACGACGTACCGAAAGCCGACGTTCAGCCTCGGACAAGGCCTCTTCAGCGCCGGTGAAATCGAGCACGATCCGGCGTGCGTTACCCAACCAAGCCCACGCGCGAGCGTCGAGATTGGCTCGGTCCTCGGCATCGACGGCTTCGGGGTCGATCGTCTCCAGGCTCTCCAGAGCCAACTCGGCGAGACGCAAACCCTCTTGGCGATCCTGACGCCCGATCTCGATCGCCTGATCGTGAATGAGCTCGAAAAGCGCCGCGGTAGTGAAGCGGAGCTTACGCCGCACGAGCTCACGCCGCTCTTCCCACGAGCGACCTTCCATCTCTCGCCACACCTCTTCGGCACGCACCCGCTCGACGCGCTCTTTGTCGAGACTCGAGCGCACCGGCGAATGACGTTGCGATGGCCGTCGCACACTCTCGGCACGCGCCGCCAACGACGACGCTTCGAGCGCGATCCGGCGACTCGAGGCCGGGTAGAGGGCGAGCAAGCGACGCATCAACGACTCGACACCGGCCGCGTCGAGATCCCCTCGAAGCGCTTGGCGCAACGTCTCGACTCGTAGTGTCGGCACCTCGGGCAAAGGTGACGGTGCCGTTTCTTCGTTCCGCCGTTCGCGCTTGCGATACACGGTCGGACGCACCCCGGCCCAGCGGCTGAAGGCACGGCTGAAGACTTGAATACTCGAATATCCAAGAAGATCGGCGATCTGCCACACCTTCAGATCGGTGTCGCACAAAAGACGACAGGCGGTCTTGAGTCGACAGTCTTCGATGTAGGCATGGGGTGGCATGCCGAGCTCGGCGTGGAATTGGATCGGGATCGTATTGTCCCGGACCCCACACGCGCGTTTGAGTTGATTGACGTCTAGACCCGGATCGAAAAGGCTCGCCTCGATGTGTTCGAGGAGAGGCTTGAGTCGCGCTCCCACACGCTCGCGATCTCGTCTCACCCGCGCCAGTGTGTCGGCGGCAGCCGTCTCAAGAAATCTCTGACTCTTTCCCGCAAGCATACAAATTCCCCGTTACGCTTGTCGAAGAGCTTCGGATACCAGGGTACGACGCATCGTGGTGGCTCGAGCCACCGAACGTACGCGTCATCCATCCCGATTACGAAACTCAGATTGGGCCGAGCCTAGCGTCACGTGTCGGCGATAAAGCGTATCTACCGCCGACACGGTGCGCCTCACAGTCGGTGTCCACGACTATGGGCACACGACCGATGCGAATGAACGCATTCGAGGCCCGGCAACTTCCCCGTGTCCAAACAATACAGCGCCAAATTCGAATTGTCGACAAAATCGCTTGACGATTTTGCCCAAAACAGGCCCAAATACGAGATCGCTCGCCACTTACGCCGGAGGACCGCCCCAATCGCGACGAGTCAATGGCTCAATTTGCCAATGCTCACGATGCAATGTGTCGTTTTCATCGACGATCAGCTCGGCGTCGATCAGCCGTTCGAGCTCGGCAAGCAATCCGACCGGGCTGGTGGCGAGCGACCGAGCCACATCGGGATGGACCACCAGTCGCGCGCCGTGACGATAGCGGCTGCGGTCACGGACCAGCCGCCGCCGAATGTCGAGACCGATCGATTCGACGTTGGCGACACGGCCAGAGCCTCGGCAATACGGACACGGCGCGGTGAGCTGCCGTTCGAGACTCTGACGGCTTCGTTTGCGGGTCAGCTGAACCAACCCGAATTCTGAGAGTGCCAGCACTTTGCTCTTGGCGCGGTCGCGAGCCAGCTCGGCTTCGAGCGCCGCCATCACGCGAGCCCGATTGTCGGCATCGGCCATATCGATGAAATCGATCACCACGATGCCGCCGAGGTCGCGTAGCCGGAGCTGATGCACGATTTCGGTCACCGCCTCGAGATTGGTGGCGAGCACCGTGTCCTCGAGATTGTCTCGACCGACGAAGCGGCCCGTATTGACATCGATCGCCACCAAGGCCTCGGTCGACTGAATGACGATCGTGCCACCCGATTTGAGCCACACTCGGCTCTCGAGCGCCTTGTCGAGCTCTTGATCGATCGCGTAATGCTCGAAGAGTGGCGTCGGTTCTTCCCATCGCCGCACGCGTGGCGCCAGGTAAGGAGCGGTGGCGTGAAGAAAGGCGACGATGCTCTCGTACGCTTCGTCACCCTCGACCCAGACGGTGTCGAAGTCGTCGCTGAAGGTGTCGCGCACCACGCGCACCGCCAAGTCGAGATCGCGGTGCACCAATGCCGGCGGTCGCAACTGGGCGGCACGCTGACGGAGCCGTTGCCACTGCGCCTCGAGCTCGACTAGATCGCCGCGGAGCACCGGCTCGTCTTGCCCCAACCCCGCGGTGCGAACGATCAAGCCGCAGCCTGGTGGTTGAATGGCTTCGAGCACGCCACGCAGCCGTTCGCGCTCGGCGTCGTCTTCGATTCGCCGCGAGATCCCGAGCTGCTCGACCTCCGGGAGCAACACCAGATAACGCCCCGGCAAGGTGATCTGAGTCGAGACGCGCGCGCCTTTGTTGGGCAGCGGGTCTTTGAGCACCTGAACGAGCAGCTCCTGACCTTGGACCAAGAGCTCGCCGATCGATGGCGGCTCGGCTCCTTCGACGTCCTCGACCGTCGCCAACGAGTCGACCACCTCACCGACGTAGAGAAAGGCGTCGCGCTCGAGACCGATATCGACAAAGGCGGCCTGCATACCGGGCAGGACCCGACTGACCCGACCTTTGTACAGGTTGCCAACCCAGCCCAGACGATCGGGACGTTCGATGAAGATCTCGGCCAGTCGATCGTTCTCGAGCAACGCAACCCGGGTTTCGAACGGATCGTCCTCGACCAATAAAGTCTTGCGCACCCGCGCCTGTTCGTCAGCGGGGTGCATCACGTCTCAGATCGATGCTCATCAGAAGCCCGACGGTCGCGAAGTTGATCAACATGAACGAACCACCGTACGAAAGAAAAGGCAAGGGTATCCCGGTGATCGGCATCAAACCGACCACCATGGCCGTGTTGTAGAGAACGTGGAACATCACCAGGGCGATCAGCGCAGCGATCAACAATACGGCCGCGCGATCCCGACTTCGAGTCGCGATCGACACCGCCGAACCCAGATAGGCCGCGTAGGCGCCGAACACGATGACGACTCCGAAGAAGCCCCACTCTTCGGCCAGGACCGCCATGGTGAAATCAGTGTGACGCGCGGGCAAGAAACGTAGCTGACTCTGTGTCCCTTGACCGTAGCCACGTCCGACCAGCTGTCCCGAACCGACCGCGATCTTGCTCTGCCGCATCTGATAACCGGCACCGAGCGGATCACTCTCCGGCGATACGAAGCTCGCCACCCGCGCGCGCTGGTAGTCCTGCATACCGAATTGCCAGAAGCCCGCGCCGAGCAAAAACGCCAACAGCCCCGCGGCGATCAGCCAACGCAGACGCACACCGGCGACCAGCATCGCCGCCGCGGCCATCGGCACGAACATCGCCGCCGACCCCATGTCGTCTTGCAAGAAGATGAACGTCACCGGTACGCCGACCAGCGTCACCGCGATGACCATCTCCTTGAAGCTCAAGAACTCGCCGTGGGCGCGTGACAATTGCCGAGCGAGTAACAACGCGGTGGCGATTTTGGCGAGCTCGGCCGGCTGACCACCAAAGGAACCGATCCCGATCCACGAACGCGCCCCGCCGATCTCCCGACCGACGGCGAGCACCAACACCACGAGCGCCAGGGACACACCGTAATAGAGCGGCGACTGGTCGACCAGCGCGTGGTAGTCGATCGCCAACATCAGCGCGACGAGCGCCAAGCCGATCACCACCCAAGCGATTTGCCGCGGCAGATAGTCCACCGGCAGCTCGGCACTGGCGCTATGCACGGTGGCCATGCCGATCACCGACAGCACCAACGCCGCCGCCAGCGGCGTCCAGTTGACGGTGCCCAGCCGCGCAACCAGCGAACGCGGCTCAGGTAGGACCGTCGTGCTCGTGATCGGTGTCGAAAAACGTCGCATAAAGCTCCTGAGCCAACGGCGCGGCACCCGTCGAACCGCCGCCACCATGCTCCACCATGATCACCACCACGAGCTCCGGATGCTCGGCCGGGGCGAAGGAGGCGAACCAGGCGTGATCGCGATTCTCCGGCGCCAGCTCGTCGTTCGAGGTCCACGTCTCCTGGGCGATCACCTGCGCGGTACCGGTTTTGCCCGCTACGGTCATGGTCTCCAATTCAGCCTGCCGGCCGGTGCCCCCCTCTTCGTTGACCACCGCCGCCATGGCATCGCGGATAAATGCGAGGCGAGCGGCGTCGAACGGTAGTTTGTCGCGCTCAGCCGTCGCGTCATCCTGTCGTAGGTGAGGCCGCACTCGATCGCCACCGTTGGCGATCGCGGCGACCATCGTCGCCACCTGGAGCGGTGTCGTCAGAATCGGCCCTTGGCCGGTAGCGACCGAGATGGTCTCGCCCGGGTACCACGGATGACGACGGGTCTTCTCACTCCAGGCCGTGCTCGGTACCAAGCCGGGCCGCTCGCCATCGAGATCGATTCCGGTGGCCTGACCCAAACCGAAGAATCTCGACAGCTCCGCGATCCGGTCGATTTCCAGCCGTCGGCCGAGCTCGTGAAAATAGACATTGCACGAGCCTTTCAGCGCCTCGCGCAAGTCGACCGCGCCGTGACCTCCCCGCTTCCAACAGCGGAAGCGATGGTTGTAGATCCGCGAGTAGCCCGGGCAGTAGATGCGGGTGTGCTGCATGCCTTCGTCGAACGCGGCGAGAGCCATCACCAATTTGAACACCGAGCCGGGTGGGTAGGCGTTTTGCACCACGCGATTCTGGAGCGGGTCGTCGGGGTGTTCGATCAGGGCGTTCCAGTCGCGTCGATCGAGTCGTCCAGCGAAGAGGTTGGGATCGAAGCTCGGCGCCGACACCATGGCGCGCACCGCGCCATCCCGTGGATCGAGCGCGACGATCGACCCGACCTTGCCGTCGAGCAGACGCACCGCGGTCTGTTGCAAACGCAGGTCGAGCGTGAGCGCGATCGACCGACCCGCCGACGACGGAGCGCGGTGGTATTCCTCGAGCACCCGCCCCCGGCTGTCGACCACCACCACCCGTTCACCATCGCTGCCTTGAAGCTCGTCTTGAAAACGCCGTTCGATCCCTTTTTTGCCGACGCGATCACCGACCTTGTAGTGCCCAGCTTCGACCTCGGTACGACTCGCTTCTCCGAGATAGCCGATGACGTGCGCCACCTGATGACCAAAGCGATAGAGCCTGCGGTGCGCCACCGCAACATCGAATTCGGGACGTTCGAGGTGGACCGCGTCGAAACGCGCCACTTGACCGAGGGAGAGATTGTCGGCCACCCGTACCGGCTTGAAGCCCGCCATCCGCGCCGCCGCGAACGGTTCGTCGAGCGTCGCCACGTCGACACCGAGAATACGCGCCGCGAACGCCTGACTGGCCTCGGGATCAGCGCTCGCGGCACGATCGAAAAGCAGGTTGTAACTCGGTACGTTCTCGGCCAGCGCGACCCCGTGACGATCGGTGATGACGCCACGCGGTGCTTGGATTTCCTGTTTGCGTAGCCGATTGTTGTCGGACAATTCGCGATAGAGCTCGCCGTCGAGGATCTGGATCGCCCAATAGCGACCGACAATCACCAGCATCACCAACCACGCCAGTCGAGTCAGGCCCCACAGACGCTTGACCAAAATCTGCTTGTGTTTGCGTTCGACCATATTCGAGCTCAGCGTGTATCGATCGCCAATCGCCGACGACGGGCCTCACGCCATTGATGGTAGGCCCGCGACGCCCACTCGGTGACCGCGATGGCCACGGTTCCGAGCACCGCCGTCGAGAGCACTTTGCCAGCCACCATCAACGGCGACGGCAAGGGCAGACTAGCCAAGACGAAGAATTGTAGCCCCGCCACCACCACCTGCTGCAGGGCCGCGGCGAGCGCGAAGATCAATCCGAGCCGTAGCGTGTCTTGTGCCACCAGACGTCGACGCAAACGGTCGGACGCGGCCGCCACCATGGTGTTCGCGAAGCCGAACAGACCGTAGGTGCCACCACTCATCGCGTCGGCGATCAGACCCGTGATGCTGCCCGCAACCATACCCCACACGGGCGCGGCACGTAGCCCGACGTAGATCACCAGAACCAAAAAAGGATCGACCCACCAGGGAAACCACGGCGACAGGCGCAAACCGATCGCCCACACCGCGATACAAACGAGCAACGCGAGAAGAAATCTAAGGAAGGGCATCCAGCTCCTCGACGATCTCGTCGGGCAGTGGATCGTCCGGCAACACGTACACCAGATCGAGCCGGCTGAAATCGGCCGCGGGGATGACCTCGATCTCATGAAAGAGATCGTCGCCATCGTGCACCTCGGCCACCGTGCCGATCGGAATGCCGCGCTCGAAAATGCCGTCGATTCCCGCGGTGGTCACCAGATCCCCTTTTTGCACATTGGCGCGACGCGGTAAGTAATCGAAGGCCAGCAGACTGCCACCGGTGCCTCGGACCACCCCTTTGCGACGCGTGCGCGCGATCATCGCCGAGACCGCCGCCGAGCGATCGGTGACCAGCTGGACTTTGGCGTAACTGCCACTGGTGGTCACCACGCGACCGACCAAACCATCCGTGGTCCGCACCGCTTGGTTGTAACGGAGCTCGGCGTTGCCAGCATCGATCAACAAGGTCTTGATGGCGGTGGCGTAGTCGGCGAGCACGACATCGGCGACGATCACCTCGCTACGCTCGAGGGACGCCACGTTGGCGATCAGCTCGAGGTTGTCGAGCTCGGCCTCGAGCCCGGAGTAACGCACCAGCTCGGCCTCGAGCTCGGCCACCTCGGAACGCAACCGCGTGTTTTCCTCGATGATCTGCGATCGCGTTCGGAGACGCTTGGCGCGTGTACCGATGCCGTCGACGACCCCCACGGCGCCATCCGCCACCGGCGCCACCGTGGCCAAGAACATGCGATCGAACCGGCTGTCTTCGGCGTCGGGTCGATTGGCGAGTAGAAAGAGGTGACTGAGCAGGAGAACGGCGAGCAGCAGATTGTGCCACCGCTCGCGCATCATGGTCACCGGATCGAGACCTTACGGAGCAGGTCGATATCCTCGAGCAGGCGACCGGTACCGAGCACCACCGAGCACAGCGGGTCGTCGGCCAAAACAACCGGCAAACCGGTTTCTTCGCGAATCCGCTGGTCGAGATTACGGATCAAAGCGCCGCCACCCGACAGCACGATGCCCTTGTCCATGATGTCGGCGGAGAGCTCGGGCGGGGTGCGCTCGAGCGCCATGCGAACCGATTCGACGATCGCCGAGATCGGCTCGGCGAGCGCCCGGCGCACTTCCTCGTCGCTGATTTCGAGAGTCTTGGGCACGCCTTCGACCAGATCACGGCCTTTGATCTCGATGCTGATCGGCTCGGCGAGCGGGTAGGCCGAACCGAGCTCGATTTTGATGTGCTCGGCGGTGCGTTCACCGATCAACAACGAGTATTCCTTCTTGAGGAAGTTGGTGATCGCCTCGTCGAGCTCGTTGCCGGCGATCTTCAGCGACCGGCTGTACACCGGACCAGCGAGCGAAATGACCGCGACATCGGTCGTACCACCACCGATATCGACGATCATATTTCCCGACGGCTCGGTGATCGGCAGGCCGGCGCCGATCGCCGCCATCATCGCCTGATCGACGAGGTAGACCTCGGACGCGCCGGCGGCCTCCGCCGAGTCACGCACCGCCTTCTTCTCGACCGGGGTGATCTCGGAGGGCACGCCGATGACGATCCGCGGCCGCACCCAGCCTTTGCCCCCGTGAGCCTTGGCGATGAAGTACTTGAGCATCTGCTCGGTGATGTCGAAATCGGCGATGACACCGTCTTTCATCGGCCGAACCGACTCGATGTTGCCCGGCGTGCGACCGAGCATCTCCTTGGCCTGATTGCCGACCGCCTCGATCTTGTTGGTGATCTTGTTGACCACCACGACCGACGGCTCACGGACGACGATGCCGTCGTTACGGGTGAAAACGAGGGTGTTGGCGGTACCGAGGTCGATCGCCAGATCGTCCGAAAACAAACGCAGAAACGAAGAGATGGGCATGGATCTCCGAGCTCGAGAAGATGTCGCGCGTCAGCGTCGACAGATCGATCAGTAAGCTTCCAACGCCAGACTACGCGTCACGACAGTTTCGTTGCCGGACGCGTCGGTGGCAATGAATTCGAGGGGCAAGCTGGCCTCGTCGACGGACAGACCGGCGGCATCGAGTAACGATCGTAAATCCAACGTGGTGCTGAAGCGACCGTTGAGACCGACGGTGACTGGCTGCTGGTTGACCGACACGGTCGCACCCGGCTCGGTCGTGCCTTCGATCAGCGCCAGACTACCGAATGCATCGACTTTGTCGATGTCGAGCGGCGGTGGTTCTTCGTCGACCAGCTGCCGGATCCCCCGTAGCGATACGACCCGAAACGCGCGTGGCGCGCTCCATCGTCCCTGGATGCCCGAGCGATCGACCGCCGCCACCTGCCAGTAGAAATTGCCTTCGCCCCGGATCCCGACGGTAGCTTCGGTGCGCCGACGCTCGTCGTCGATGATCGTGGTGGCGAATTGGCGGTTCGACGATACCTGCAATTTGTAGCGCCGCGCATCATCGACCGGATCCCAGGCGAGCTGGAGACGATCCTGTGATTCGAGATCGATCTCGAAGTGATCGGCGGGCCCGGAAAGACGTGGACGAGTGGGCAAAGGCTGTGCCTCGGAAAGCCCGTCACCATCTTGCACCACCTGTTCGTTGGCGCTCACCACCCGTGATTCACCGTCGTCCGAGGACACCTCGAGCTGGCCTTCATAGGCCGCGAATCGTGATCGCTCGGCGTTGGCGTCGTAGGCCACCAGCGCTTCGGTGTTGCGATCGACCTTGGCCTGCGAGCGTGGCGTCGACACGCGGCTCTCGCGTTGCGCGGTATTGAGCTCGACCCAGCCGAAGACCACTTCGGTGGTTTCCTTGCCACCTCCGCCACCTGTGCCGTTTCGGCCGCGGAGCCCACCCAATTGCACCATGGTGTTCTGACGGAGAGTGTAGAGAGAGTTGTCGGACAGCGCGATCTGCGCGGTGCCGTCGGTGGCCGTCTTCACCCAATCACCGGCATCGAGACTGTCGTGCTTGCGCGCCCGTTTCCAGGCGCCCCGCTCGCCACGACGGAACTCGACGCCACCGTGGACATAGACGAAGCGGATCTCTCCGCCACCGTCACCGATCCCGAGCAGGCCTTCGATCCGTCCGACCGCTTCGTTGGCGCTCTGGTAAGCGTCGGGCCAGCGTTCCTCGGCATAGGCGCCGCGCGCGTCGTCGAGCAGCGTCGCGGCTTCGCGATGACCGGCGCGCCAGTCGTCGGTGACCGCGCGGCTCGCGACTTGGGCGAGTAGCTGGTCGCCACGCGAGATCAGCCGTGCCGCCTCCGCCTCTTGATTCTCCGCCTGCAGCCGATGAAACGCGACGAATCCGACCACCGTGAGGACCACCAAGATCGCGAACACGGTCCATAGTCGGACCGTGCTGACCGCCACGCTGTACCATTCACGCGGTTCGGCATGGGATTTGCGTCCATCTGCCATGGGATTCGCTCCCGGCGCCTCCTCGGCTCGCCGACTCATCGCCGAAACATAACACAAGTCCAGCAAAACCAGGCGCTTTCGCTATTCGTGGGGTTGCCTGGAAGAGATCGAGAAGATAAGGTTCGCCGACTGGAAACCGCCCACTTGGCGGCCCTCACGCCGGTAATGGCGGTCCCACGAAGGAGAAACACACCATGGCTATGAGATGGCTTCGCGATCAGATGAAATACCTCAGCTGGGTTCTCTGGCTGGTGATCCTCGTTTTCATCGGTTTGGTGTTTTTCGAATGGGGTGGGTACAACCAGGCCGGTGGCACCGGGACCTCGGTCGCCACCACGGTCGGCGGCGAGTCGATCACCGTCGAAGATCTGCGCCAGACGTATCGCAATATCGAGAGCTACTACCGTCAGATCTTCCAAGATCAGCTCACCGACGAAACGCTCGAGCAGCTCAATCTCCCGGCGCAAGCGCTCAATCAAGAGATCAACAACAAGATCTTGCTGCGCGAGGCACGAACCTTGGGGCTCGACGTCACCGATAAAGAGCTCGGCGAGGCGATTCGCTCGTACCCCGCGTTTCAAGACGAGAACGGGCGCTTTGTCGGCCGCGAGCGCTATATCGAAATCGTCCGTCGCAACCTTCGACGCAGCCCGGCCGATCTCGAAAACGAGATTCGTGACTCCCTGATGCTCGAGAAGCTCGATCGCGTGCTCGCGACCACGGTTTATATTTCCGAGCCCGATCTCGAGACCGCCTATCGCGAGCAGAACGAGAAAGCCTCGATTCGCTATCTCCAGCTGCCGATCGGCCGAATCACCGATGTCGAGGTGAGCGACGCCGAGCTCCAGGCCTACTACGAAGAGAACAAGACCGGTCTCGAACGCCCCGAGGAGCGTCAGGTCGAGTACCTCCTGGTGGACGCCCTGCAATTGCGTCGCGATATCGAGGTGCCCGAGTCGGAGATCCAGGCCTACTACGAAGAGAACATCGAGTCCTTCACCCTCGAGGAGCAGGTCCGCGCCCGTCACATCCTGATCCTGCTCGGACCGACCCGCACCCCCGACGACGCACGCAACGTGCTCAACGAGGCGCGGGAGCGGATTGCACTGGGTGAAGACTTCGGCGATGTCGCCCGCGAGCTGTCGGAGGATCCGGACAGCAAAGATCGCGGTGGTGATCTCGGCTATTTCGGTCGCGCCGCGTGGAGCGCCGACTTTGTCGAAGCGGTGTTCGGCAACACCGCCGGAACGCTGATCGGTCCGATCCAGACGCAATACGGCATGCATTTGATCGAGGTCCTCGATCAACGAGAAGGCGGTCCACGGCCGCTCGAGCAGGTCACCCCGCAGATTCGTGCCCGTCTAGTCGGCGAGCAATCCCAGGAGCTGGCCGAATCCAAGGCACGTGAGCTGGCGACCCGGATCGAGCAGGAGATGCTCGACAACCCCGCCGTGCTCGAATCGATCGCCGGCGAGGAAGATGCGTTGTCGTTCGAGACCACCGAACCCTTCGGCGCCACCGACGTGGTGCCCGGGATCGGTCAGGGTGAGTTCAGCGCCACCGCCTTCGCGCTCGGCGAGCCCGGCGCGGTGTCGGCACCGGTCAAGATTCCTCGCGGCTGGGCGATCCTGCGGCTCGCCGAGATCCGGCCACCGCGGATTCCCGAGCTCGACGAGGTGAGCGCCGAGATCCGTCCCCAGGTGATGCAGGAGAAGCAAAAGGACGAAGCGCTCGCCCGTTTGGCCCGCGCCAAGGAACGGCTGGCGTCGGGTGAAGCGACGTTCGAGCTGCTCGCCGAGGAATTCGCGGTCACGGTCGCGACCGCCGACGATCTCGGTCGCCGCGATCGCACGGTGGGCACCCTGGGTGCCGCTCCCGAGCTGCTCGCGTCGGTGTTCCAGCTCGAGGTCGGTGCGGTCGGCGAGCCCAAGCTGGTCGGTCAGAATGCCGTGCTCTACGAAGTGAGCGATCGCCAGACCTTCGACGCCACCGCGTTCGCCGACGCCCGTGACGATCTCCTGGCGCAGCAGCGCAACGAGCGACTCCAGCGACTCCAACAATCGCTGGTCGAACGGCGCCGTCGCGACCTCGACATCATCTACAACCCGGAAGTGCTGCAGAATCTCGGTATCGAGATGTCGGCGGTGAGCGAGGGTTGATCGGCCACCTCGAAGGTGTCGTCCGACAGCTGACCCCCGAGCGCGTTCTGCTCGGGGTCGGCGGCGTGGGGTACGACCTCCACATCCCCACCTCGACCTACTACGAGCTCGAGCGCGCTGGCGCGGACAGTGTCGGTCTATGGGTCCACACCCACGTCCGTGAGGACGCCTTCCTGCTTTACGGCTTCTGGACCGAAGCCGAACGCCAGCTCTTCGAACAACTGATCGCCGTCTCAGGAATCGGCCCCCGGCTCGCCCAGGCGGTGCTCTCGGGGATGTCACCGGCCGACCTGAGCACGGCGATCCGTGGTGGCGACGTTCGTCGACTGGTCACCATTCCCGGCGTCGGCAAGAAAACCGCCGAGCGCATGGTGCTCGAGCTACGTGACAAATTGGCAGCGCCCGAGCTGCCGACCACGGTAGCGCCGGCGGCGGGGGAGGACGATCTCCATTCGGCGCTGGTCAACCTCGGCTATCGCGCCAACCAAGCCACCCGCGCGCTCGACCACGTCCGCGACCGCCACGCCGACGCCCCCTTCGCCGAGCAATTGCGCGCCGCCCTACGCTGGTTGTCCGGCAGCTGACACATCGGGTCGAGGCCCACGGATAGAATGACAGCATGATCGACGATCCCCGATTGCTCGACGCTTCGCGTTTGCTCGACGGCGCCGCGCTCGACGACGAGCTCGGAGCCGAGCCGAACCTGCGCCCGAAACGGTTCGGCGATTACATCGGTCAGCGCAAGGTGGTCGAGAATCTCGAGGTCTTTATTCGCGCCGCTCGCGAGCGCGGGGAGCCGCTCGATCACACCCTGCTTTTTGGCCCACCCGGGCTCGGCAAAACCACCCTGGCACACATCATCGCCAACGAGATGGGTGTGCCGCTGCGGGTCACGGCCGGCCCAGCGCTCGACAAAGCCGGTGATCTGGCCGCCATCTTGACCAATCTCGAGCCCGGCGAAGTGCTCTTCATCGATGAGATTCACCGGCTCAACGCGGTCATCGAAGAAACCCTCTATCCGGCGGTGGAGGATTTCAAGCTCGATCTGGTGATCGGTCAAGGACCGGCGGCCCGGACGATGGAAATCCCCTTGCCGCGCTTCACCTTGGTCGGCGCCACCACCCGCGCGGGGCTGATCACCAAGCCGCTCTTCGCTCGTTTCGGGATCGTGCAGCGGCTCGACTTTTATCGTGCCGAGGATCTCGCCACGATCGTCGAGCGGTCGGCGCGTCATTTGGGTATCGAGATCGAACCGAGCGGCGCGCTCGAGATCGCCCGCCGCAGCCGTGGCACGCCTCGAATCGCCAACCGCTTGCTGCGACGGGTGCGTGATTTCGCCCAGGTCGCCCAGGCTGAAGCCATCGACCGTGGCGTCGCGCGGCGCGCGCTCGAGCAACTCGAGGTCGACGAGCTCGGTTTCGACGATATCGACCGCAAGATCCTCGGCACGCTGATCGAGCACTACGACGGCGGTCCCGCCGGCATCCAGGCGCTCGCCGCCGCGATCGGTGAGGATCGCGGAACGCTCGAGGATCTCTACGAGCCTTTTCTGATTCAGGAGGGCTTTCTCCAGCGTACGCCCCGTGGCCGGATCGCCACCCACCGCGCCTACGAACATCTCGGCTACCCCAACCGTCCCGGCACACTCTTCTAGCCGGCTTTCCCTGCCGTCACGCTCATGCGTCCCGCCGCACTCTTGTACAACCCGGCCGCCGGTCAACGTCACGCGTCACGTCGTCTGGCACGGATCCTCGAAGCGCTCGCCGCCTCGGGTTTCGTGGTCGATCCGGTGGTCAGCACCGGAGTCGGTGACACCACCGCTCGCGCCACCGAGCTCGCCACGCTCGGTCGAGTCGAAGTCGTCTTCGCGCTCGGTGGCGACGGCACCCTACGCGAGGTCGCCGAAGGTCTCGCCAACACCGATACCACCCTCGGCTGTCTCCCCGGCGGCACCGCCAACGTCCTCGCCTATGTTCTCGGCATCCCTCGTCGCCCCGTCGCCGCCGCTCGCGTCATGGGCGCGCTCCAAACCGGCACCATCGACATCGGACTCTGTCAGGGCAACCCGTTTCTGATGATGGCGTCGAGTGGTTGGGACGCCGCGCTCATGGCACGGCCCGGCGTCGCCGCCAAGCGCTGGCTCGGTCAAATCGCGGTGTCCTGGGAGGGCTTCCTGGCCTGGCTCGAGCTCGATCACCCACCGATCGACATCATCCTCGACGGCGAGCCGCGGCGTGTCTCCCTGGTCGCCGCGTGCAACATCCCGTACTATGGTGGTCCCTTCAAGCTCGCTCCCGATGCCGACTTCACCGACGGTCAGCTGGAAGCGGTGCTCTACACCGGTCACGGCCGCTGGGCTCTTGCCGGCTTTCTTCGCGATCTCGCTCTCGGCCGTCATCTCCGCCGCCGCGATGTCGAGCTTCACCCCTTCCGGGAGCTACGAATCCTCGGCCCCGAAACCATCGCCATCCAGATGGACGGCGACCCCATCCATCCATCGCTACCCATCACCATCGGGCTCGCCAACAAGCGTCTGCGCGTCCTCATGCGCTAGGAGCCAGTCGCACATCTCGCTAGTTTCTGCGGAAATTCGGCGACTCAGCTGGCGAAAACGCTAATTTCTGCAGAAATTCGACGACTCAGCCGGTGAGAACGCCAATTCCCACAGAAACTCGCCTTCAAACTGCTTTTTTGACGACTTTCCACGGAAAATGGCGCCCTCTGCCGCGGACTGGACAACTTCCCACAGAAACTCACACCAGCATCGCATACCGCGACAACTTCTTCTTGGAAGTAGCTGGCGCTTGGCTCGGCTTGGCGTGAGGATCAGCCCATCCGCATGAAGTGCCAACGCAGGTGGCGTGGCTGGGCCGCGAAGACTTCGGGATGGATTTGCTCGGCGTGTTCGCGGAGAAGAGAAGCGATCGACTGACCACGCGCCGCGCGTTCGAGCGCTTCGGCGACATCGCGACCACCACGGCTGATGTAGGTCTGCCAGATCGCCTGACGAGGCGACATCGCGCTCATCGAAACATTGGGAAGCTGCGCCACGCCTTTTTTGAGCAGGGCGATCTTGCGTCGCAAGCTCTTCGGATCGTCCATCGGCTCACGCTGCCAGGGCGTGTAAGGTTTGGGGATCAACACGTTGCTTCCCAGATGGACATGACCGATGACACCGGTTTTCTTGGCTTCTTCGAGCATGATGTCGCGACATGCCGATACCAATTCCAGGATGGCATGGACGTCTTCGATGGTCTCTTGCGGCAGACCGACGATGAAGTAAAGCTTGAGCTGGGTAAACCCGGAGCGAAAGATGAGCCGCACTTTGTCGAGCAAGAACTCGTTCGAAATCGGCTTGTTCATCAAGATACGCATACGATCGCTACCGGTCTCGGGGGCGAGCGTGATCGATCGGGCGCCGGAAGCATGGAGGGGCTCGAGCACGCCCGGGACGACGGCCGGGATCCGAATCGACGACACCGAGGCGCGAAACCCCTGATCACACGCCTGCTCGAGGATGGTCTCGATCTGAGGATGATCGCCGACCGCGGTGGCGACGAAGCCGAGCTGGTCGGTGACGCCACGGGCGCGATCGAACGAAGCGAGAATGGTGTCCTTGGGGTGAGCGCGGAATTTACCCATCCCGAAAGTGGCCCAACAGTATTTGCACTTCTCGGGACAGCCACGTGACATCTCGATGAGCATCTTCGCGGCCAGCTCGGTGCGTGGCGTGATGATGCAGCTCGTGGGCAGGTGCGCACCGGTGGCGATCTGCTCGCCGTTCAGCTCGAGCTTGCGAAGCTTGGCGAAGTCGTCCTGACTTTCGGGCCGGTGATGGGCGGGAACAAAAAACCCTTCACGGGTCGACAGACGCTCGATCGCCGCGTCGCGATCACTCTCTTCGCTGAGCGCGCCGAGCAGGTCGGCAGCCAGGTTCTCGATCGCGCCGAGCGCGAACACATCGACGAACGCCGCCATCGGTAGGGGGTTGATCGCCGCGCACGAACCTCCCATGATGACGATCGGATCCCATGGCTGACGATCGTCTCGGCGCAGCGCGATCCCCGCGCGATCGAGCATACGGAGCAGGTTGACGTAGTCTTCCTCGAAGGACACCGAGAAAGCGACTGCTCCGAATTCGGTGAGCGGAGTATCGAGCTCCACCGACACAGGCATGCCCACACCGTCCGAGAAGAAACGCTCACATGCCCAATTCGGCGTGTCGTGAATCACCTCGTAGACACGCTGAAAACCCAGGCTCGACATACCGACCTCGTACCGATTGGCATAGGCGAGCGCCAATCGGTGCATGGCATGAGGCGAGAAGGGCCGTACCGCGCGTTCATCGGCGCGATAGGGTGCCCAATGATGAGTTTTCTTGGTTCGTCGGCTCATGGTGATTCTCTAGCGACTCTCGGATGAGCCACCCAACGGACATGGATCGGGAGAGGGATGTGCGGCATCGAACCGCAAGTCGAGCCTTCGGCCCGTGAGCGTTTTTCGATGTGGCTCACATACGACCGCGCTTTTGGAAGACTAGCACGCGGCTCGTGGCAAGAGGAAAGCGTGCAATTCTTCTGGCGGCGCGAGGATGGTAGTCTCAGCCAAATGGTGGCAATCGTGTCCGCCACCAAGCTGCCAAGCTCGCCAGTTTCTTATTTATTTTGAGGCCATGATCGACCACTGCGGATTTGAGGAGACAAGGCGGTGAGCACCGTCAAAGGGTGGCCACCGGCCGCTCTCCGGTACAGCGACGACCGACCCTACGAGCTCGAAATGGCGCCGCCACTGCCACGGCTCGATATCGCATACGAAACCTGGGGTCGCCTGTCGGCGACGCGTGACAACGCGGTTCTGATCTGCCCGGCTTTTTCCGCTCATTGCCACGCTGCATCGAGCGAAAAAGACCCGGCCCCTGGCTGGTGGGAAGGCATGATCGGCCCCGGAGCGGTCTTCGACACCGATCATTTCTTCGTCATCTGCCCATCCTTGATCGGTGGATCGTTCGGTACCACCGGCCCGCTGTCGATCGACCCGACGACGGGCGCGCCCTACCGTGGTCGCTTTCCGATCATCACGGTGCGCGACATCGTGGGTGGTCATATACGGCTGCTCGACCATCTCGGGATCGATCAGGTGCATACCGCCGCGGGTGGCTCGTTGGGCGCCATGGAAACGGTCGAGCTGGCGATCCGCCATCCCGGACGCGCACGTCGGATCATCGCTGCCTCGGGTACGGACGCCACCCGCCCGTACACCGCCGCCATCCGCCATCTCGGTCGCCGGGCCATCACCCTCGACCCCGCTTGGCAAGGAGGCGAGTACGAAACCAGCGGCCCGCGTGACGGCTTGCGCTTGGCGCGCGAGCTCGGCACGCTCTTTTACCGATCGCAGGGTGAGTTCAACAAGCGTTTTCCGTGGACGCCGATCCACCCTCCGAGCCGCAACGGCATCACCTTCGACGTCCAGTCATATCTCGACCACCAAGGCAAGAAGGCCGCTGACCGCTTCGACGCCAACTCGTATCTCACCTTGTCGTTGGCGATGGATCTACACGACGTGTGGCGTGGTCACGCCGACAAAGCGACCGCGCTGGCGCCGGTCGACGCCGAATTCCTCGTCATCGGGGTCAATCAAGATCGCTTGATCGCCGTCGACGAGCAGGAAGGCACCCACCTCCAGCTCGTCGAAGCCGGGAAGACGAGCACCTACCGCGTCATCGACAGCCCGATCGGTCACGACGCGTTCTTGGTGGAATTCGACACCATGAGTGAGATCATCCGCCCGTTCCTCTACGGCTGATCCCGACCTCCGCGGGCTGATCCCCGGCCGGCTGTTGCCACCTCGGTTGCCTGATGGTGGAGAATCGCATAGCGTTCAACATCATGTTCGAAATCTTTCAGACGCCCGAGGCGTGGATCAGCCTCGCGACTCTTGCCGTGCTCGAGATCGTTCTCGGCATCGACAACATCGTCTTCATCTCGATCCTGGCGGGCAAGCTCCCCGAAGAGAAGCGACCGATGGCGCGTCAGCTCGGCTTGTCGTTGGCCTTGATCACCCGACTCATCCTGTTGGCGTCGATCAATTGGGTGATGACCCTACAAACCGAGCTTTTCAGCGTGTTCGGGCATGGATTTTCGGGCAAGGACTTGATCCTGGTCGGTGGCGGTTTGTTCTTGATCGCCAAAGCCACGTTCGAGATCTACGACAAAGTAGAAGGCGAAGCCGGACCTCATCACGCTGGAACGGTCGCGGTGGCTGGCATGACGTCAGTGCTGATCCAGATCATGCTGCTCGATATCGTCTTTTCGCTCGACTCGGTGATCACCGCCGTCGGCATGGTCGATCACCTGATCATCATGGTGATCGCCGTGGTCCTGGCGATGATCGTGATGGTGATCTTCGCCAACCCAGTGGGCGATTTCGTCGAACGTCATCCGAGCGTCAAGATCCTCGCCCTATCGTTCTTGGTCATGATCGGTGTGCTCTTGATGGCCGAAGGAACGGGCCAGCACTTCGACAAAGGCTACGTCTACTTCGCCATGGCCTTCGCCTTGAGCATCGAGCTGCTCAACATGCGCTACCGCTCACGCTCGAAAAAACCCAGCCACTGAACGGGGCGCCCACGTGACAACGATGACCGACCCATCGCGTGAATGGGCGCTCGTCTCGGGCACGGGAATGGACGGGTCCGCACCTCTCACCAAACGCCGTAGCGAGCGGCTCGTCGCCACGCAGCGGACAGGTGCGTTAGATCTGGGCAGCGAGGATTGAGCACGCCCAGAGATGACGTGCGTGGTCGCTTCGTAGTAGGCGAGCTTGGTGAGAGATGCGGGCTAACGACGACGACGCGCGGGCCGGGTCGGGTCGATACCGAGCGCGCGTAGGAACGAGACGTCTTGATTGTCGAGGCGGAAGGCGGGTTCGCGTGATGGGGAGGCGGGGCGACGCGCGGTGAGCTCGAGCTGGGCACCGTGGCTATCGTCACCGTTCTCTTCCTTGCAATCGAGGATCAGCTGCAAGCGATACCCTTCGTCTCGCATCCGGCGCACCGCGTCGGACACGGGCGGTGACGCGGAGATCGCGTCGACTAGAGCACGGCCGAGGTCGTTGAGCATGCGGCGGACTTGCGGTTCTTCGAGACTCATGGTGACTCAGTGTCGTTTTCTGCGTAATCGTTCTAGCGAAGTGTCGTCTTGACGCGACATCGCCGTTTTGGCGTCACGGCATAATTGGGACGCCTCTAGGCATTATTGCGCCTGCTCCTGAGGCTGTCAAACCATGCTAGCCTGCGCCGTCATGATCGATCCCTGGCCCATATACAAGGGTATCTTGGCCGAGCACGGTGTCGACATCCACGCCATCGAGCCGCTCGCCGGCGATGTGTCGTCACGTCGCTATGCGCGTATCTGGCTCACCGACGATACGAGCGCGGTGCTGGCCATCTACCCGACCGAGATTCTCGACGCCCAACGGCGTTTTCTCACCACCACGAGCTGGCTCGCCGACATCGGGGTACGGGTACCGGCGGTCCGCGCGTACAGCAAGGGCTGGATGGTGGTCGAGGATCTCGGACCCTCGACCCTCGCCGAGCACGCCATGCGTACAGCCACCGATTGGTCGCTGCTCGCACCCTATTATCGAGACGCCCTACGTCAGATCGATCGATTCGAGACGCTGCCGCATGAACGGGTCGCTCGGCTCAACCCTCCACTCGACGAGGCACTGCTACGCCGCGAGCTCGAGATCACCTGGAAAACCTTCTTCGTGCCACGCCAGCTCACCGGCGACGCCACGACCCAGGACCGGCTTCGTGCCAGCTTCGACGATCTGTGTCGAACCTTGGGCGAACGCTCTCCGGTCGTCTGTCACCGGGATCTGACTGTCCGTAACCTGGTTCCTCTTCCATCACACCAGGTCGGGATTCTCGATCACCAAGATCTGCGCCTCGGCCCACCCCTCTACGATCTCGCTTCGTTGCTCAACGACACCCTTTTCGCGCCACCCAGCGAGATCGCCGATGATCTCCCGGTCGCGCACGAAGACTTTGCCCGGGTTGCGGCACAACGAACACTCAAGGCGGTCGGTACGTATGCGCGAAGTGGGCGGCACGCGAATCTGATCGAGCCGACCTTTACGCGCGCCATCGATTTCCTCCTTCGCGTACCCGAAACCACCGACGTGGCGGCACGCCTCGAGACTCGCTGGCGACAGGCCCTGTGTTAAACTGGAAATATGAGCCGGATGCTATGCATCCAACTTGCTTACGATCACCCGCAAGGCCCACTATGCCCGTGCCGGCGAGATCCCGCGGAACTCGATCCGCGACTGGATCCGCCCGATAGGAGTCGACCATGTTCGGAAGTCTAGGTGTCCCTGAGCTGCTGATCATCTTCGGAATCATCGTCGTGATGTTCGGCGCCACCCGACTCCCTCAGCTCGGTAAAGGCCTCGGTGAGGGAATTCGCAATTTCAAGAAGGGCGTCAAAGACGACGAGCCTCCCAAGGTCGAAGGCGGCGAGAGCAGCCAGGCGACCTGAGCTGGACGCGGGTCGCGGCCCGGCCTGTCGCGGCGCGGCCGATCGCGCCCCGGCCAAATCACACCGAGAGCATGATGCCCGGTCACGGGCCGCCCTCCGAAGGCAAAAGAAAACGCCGGCCTCGAGGCCGGCGTTTTTCCGTTCGGGCGCGACGCTCGGCAGATGATCAACCGCGCGTCGAGCTCTCGTCGTCGCTGGCGATGACCGACACCCACACCTCGTCGCTCGCGGGTCGCCACGCCTCGCGATGATGCGCGAGATAGCGACCGGTCACCTTTTCGATGTAGCGCTCGGTCTCTCGATAGGGCGGTACACCACCCCAGCGCCGCACGGCGGTTGGACCGGCGTTGTAGGCCGCCAGCGCCAAATCGAGATCGTAATCGTGCCGTTCGAACATCTTGGCGAGATACGCCACACCGATGGCCAGATTCACCTCGGGCTCACACAGCCGCTCACGCAACGCTTCGGGTGCGGTCGCCGGCATCACCTGCATCAAACCGACCGCCCCTTTGGGTGAGATCGCGGCGGTACGAAAGTTCGATTCGACCTCGATCACCGCGGCGACCAGGAACGGATCGATCCCGTGCTCATCAGCGACTCGGCCGATCACGGCACCGTGAGGCAAACGCTCGAGCTGTTCGCGACTCGGGGTCGGAACGGAAAACGGCGTAGACGGTGTGTCGAGCATCGACTCGACGAGCACCGGGGCATGGACGACTCCGTGTTCACCCGCCCAGTCGGCGAGCTCGGCGAGAACCGTCAAGGTTTCGGAGGACAGGGCGGTGAGCGTGTCGGTTTCGACCGCAGTACCCGCCGGAGACACAGTGGCCATGGCCACCAGGGCTATCGCTACGACCGGTATCGATACCGATCGACGTAAGGCTCTATACATGAAGAGCTCCTCGTGTAGACGCACCTGATCAACTTCGTGATGAGGCCGCGAGTCGCGGCATGGGTGGACGTCTTACGTCCTAGATGGATCAGAGGTACCCGGCGCGTGGGCGGGAAGAGCGCACGCCATCAGTACGGCGCGGCGTCGGCCAGGTTTCAGCGGTGCGTGTCTGTCAGAAGGAAGCTGCTTATCAGCTCTTGGTCTCGGTGCGCCGTGAGCGGCGCAATCTGTATTCCTCGAGCGCTATGCCGAGGTTGCTTACTTTGTTCCTCAGGGTGTTGCGATGAACACCGAGTGAGCGGGCCGAGCGGCCCAGATTGCCGTCGTTGGATCGAATCGAGGCGACGATGAACTGTCTTTCGAACTCTTTGCGGGCTTGCTCCAAAGTCAAACCTTGCTCGACAAGCTCGTTGACGATCTTCCCCAGACGTCCTTTCAGTGTCTTCTGCGTCATACCGCCCTCGTAACGACCCGATTTCAATCGACGTGGACGGAGACCTTACCACACAGGCAAGGGCTGGCAAAGACGCGCACGCTCACTTGAGGTGCAGGACGTCACCTCGATAGACCGCGAAACGATTGCGCAGAATCCGCGCCAGCGAGGTGCTTTCGTGCACCGAAAGAACGGCCACTTCACCCAAGACGAGCGGCGGACGATCGTCTCCCGCGCGCCGATAAATGGTGTAGATATCACCCGGAGCGACATCGTCGACCATGCCGCGATCGATGTACACCAAATGCCCTGCCGCCAACGTGACGAGATCGTCGTCGGCGTGCACGATCACCGGTGCATCGACTAGCGCCTCGGTGGCGACCGGAAAGTTGACCGGCCGCATTGGTGTCAGCCGGCGCAACGGAACCGGTTCGGGCGCAAAGGCCTTGAGCATCGAACCCACCGGGATCCCATCGCACGCCAGCGTCACCTCGGCGATCGACGTGGTCTCTTGAGTCGACAGGACGCGCACCCGACCGACGTACTGGTAGAAACGACCGATCGCATTGCGGGTCAAGGGATGACGGATCACCGCACCGGGCAGGATCGCGGTGAACAGCTCACCGGCTGAGACACCATCGGCGCGACCCCGGTCGATGTACACCACATCGCCCATCGAGAGACCGTATTTCGCGAGATCGGTACGACCGTAAATGCCCTCGATGGCTTTGCCTTCTTGAGGACTGAGATCAGGTACCTGGAAATCGTATTCGGAGCCGCTCACCCGATATGGGAAAGCCTCGTCGATCGGACCGATATAACCGCTGCAGTAGATATCGGACTCGAAACCGAGTGGCACCGGGCCGTCGCTTCCCGACAGCTCGCTACGCAACCGTGACGAGATGTCTTCGTCGGCCGGCGCGATGATGTCGGCGAACGGATCGTCTTCGAGCTCACCGTCAGCGAGTGCGGTGGCATCGGTCCCTTCGGCCACATCGCCCTCACCGAGTGGTGGTCCAGCGACCGTGTCGGTGAATTGTCCCGGCGCGGCCCCGACGATCAGCGGGTCACCGGGATAAATCCAGCGCGCATCCAAGATGTAGCGGTTCTGTTCCCACAGCTGCGGCCACAAATAGGGATCGCCGTAGAACTGACCCGCCAGATCCCAAAGGGTATCTCCGGGCTGAATGATGTAGGGCTCGACACCTTCTGGAACCGGTGGCGGATTCCACGCCGTCCAGTGATCACCGACCAATTGGAGATCGCGCGGCGGCGGTTGCGCACCGACAACGCCGGCGAGCACGGCGATCACCAGGGTCGAGGCTGATGCCGCGAGCAAAACACGTACGCTCATGGAACCTCCCTGGCACCCTTCGAGATGCGGGCAGTGCACATAGAGATCTTACCATACGTCCATTCGACGCTTGCCTCTCAACGTACCGCGATGCACAATTTCTTGTCAAGTACGGACCGGCCGGAGAAAGCCGGAACCAGCCGGTTTTACGCGACTTTCAGGGCAAAGAAGCTCGCAGCTCACGAGCGATCGCGGCAGCCGCGCTATTGGGAAAGGTCTTGACGATTTCGTCGTAGGTTTCGGCGGCTCCAGCCGGATCACCGAGCGCTTCGAGCGATTTACCCGCTTTGAGCATGGCATCGGGAACCTTGTTGCCTTCCGGGTAGCGCTCGACGACACCGAGAAACGCCTCGAGGGCGCCCCGGTAGTCGTCACGCGCATAGCGACACTCGCCGATCCAGAATTGTGCGTTGTCGGCCAGGTCACTCCGCCCCCAGCCACCGAGAAACTCGGCGAAGCGAGCTTCGGCGCCGTCGTACTGCTGGCGATGAAAGAGCGTGTAGCCCTCGTCGTAGATGGCCTGACCGGTTGCGTCGACGACGTCGGCTCCTCCCGGCTGGGGCGCGCGACCCGTAACCGACGCACCATCATTCGAGGTCGTTGCGTCGGCCACCGGGGGACCCGCCGAGGATGAGTCCGGCGAAGGAGGTACCGCCATCGGGGGTACCGCCGGTGGCGGTTCAGCGGTCAACGGCTCGGTGGCGATGTCGCTGCTCTCGATCCCGGGCTCGACTTGGATCGTCGGTCGGTCCGGCTCGGCGATGACGGTCGGTCGTCGCGCCGCCTCGAGCTCGTTCTCGAGCCGTTCGATCTCCTGCAAAAGACGACGGTTTTCGACCTCGGCGACGGTCGCCCGCCGACGTGCGGCAGTGGCGTCACGACGCAACGCTTCGATCTCGGTGTCGCGGTTCGCTCCCCCGCCACCGAGGCTGGTGCAACCGACGAGCGGGATCAGCAACGCGGCGATGAGAAACGCGAATCCGAGCCTCACGAGGGATCGCTCCCTTCGTCCTCCGCCGCCTCTTGGCGTTCGGCGCGCAGACGCTCACGCTCGGCGCGGCGCGCGTCGACTTCGACTTTACGCTCCTCGGCATCACGGATCGCGTCGTCGATCTTGTCGAGCTCGGCGAGCCACGTGCTATCTGGATAGTCGCTCTCGAGCAGCGCCACCGCTTCGCGGGCTTCGTCGATCTTCAGGCAATTCGCGTAGGCCAGCGCCAGGTGATAGAGCGCTTTGTCCTGCGAGCTATACGACGGAAACGTTTCCGGCAATTGCTCGAAACGAGTGATCGCCGCGCTGCACAACCGGTAACGAATGTAGAACGCGCCGACCGAAAACTCGGCTTCGGCCAGATTCTCGAGCACCTCGCTCATCTTCTCGCGTGCCGACTCGATGTAATCGCTGGTCGGATAGAGCCGCAGAAGCTCCTGGTAGGCCCCCAGGGCCTGCGTCGCGACTTCTTGATCGCGATCCGGGCGCGCCATACGCGAGAACAGGCAGTTCGCCGTCTGATACTGCGCGTAATCGGCGCGCTCGCTGGTCGGAAATCGATTGAGGAAATCCCGATACTTCGCTTCACAACGCAAATAACCCTCTTCGCTATCACGCAAGTACAGCGCGTCGGCGACCAGGAGCAGAGCCTCCCGACCTTCGCGTGAGTTCGGCGAGGCTTCGAAAGCTTGCTCGAGATAACGTTGCGCGCGGCGGAATTTCTCTTCTTGCATGAGACGCTTGCCCTCGGCGAGCGCCTCCTGCGACGACAGCTCGAGAATCGGGTCGTCGGCAAAGCCCGAGCGACAACCGGTGCTGAGCAAGGCGGCGGCGATGAAGGCGACCGCGAAGAGGGTGGAGAAGAGTCTTTTCATGGCTTTCAGCTTCCTGTCGAATCGCGCGAGTGCGCTTCCTGTCGCAAGGCGGTGATGGCGGCGAGCGGATCGGACTGGCCGAAGACCGCCGAGCCGGCCACCGCGACGTCGACTCCGGCGGCGCGCCCACCGACGGCGATGGCGGCCTCGACTGCTTCCAGCGACACCTCGACGGGCTGGTCACGCATGAGGGACACGATGATCCGGGCGTCGAGCCCGGTGGCGGCGTGGGCGTCGTCGAAGCCGGCGCTCACCGCCTCGATCACCTCGACGGGTGAGAGCCCGGCGCCGGTGTGCAGCATCGGCGCAAACCGGAACTCGGCGTGGATCACGCCGTCCACCGCGAGATCCTCGACGCCTTCGGCGGCGACCCGGCGCAAGGCGTCGGCGGTCTGCAGGCCGGCGTTGACCAGATCGAAACGGCCGAACGCCTCCGGCAACGACATCCCCGGCGTGATCG
>JBCDBH010000001.1:0-63389 GCA_039184055.1 Acidobacteriota bacterium | reverse complement strand
CGTCCCCGGCGTCGGCAAGACCCAACGTCTCGCCCGCGAGCTCACCACCGGCCTCGATCCGTACCGGGACGTCACCATAGGCCCAGGGCTCGTAGCCGTTGCGTACGACGTTGTCGGCGAAGGTGACGCCGTGGACCGGACGCGCCCCCGCGCCGTCACAGCGACCGGCGATATACGGCTGCACCACCAACGCGTTCTTGTAGTCGATCACCTCGTTACGCTCGATCCGCCAGGTCTGCGCACACGGCGCGGCGGCGACGAAGCGCGCGCCCGGTGGACCACCGGTGGGCTTGGGCTGCCACGCTCCGACGTTGGCGTCCCACACCGAGTCGAGAATGTCGATACCGGTGAAGTAGCCCCGAAGAAAGAAGGCGGTCGAGGCGGCGCCGGTGGCGCAATCGTCGACGTTGCAACCGAGCGTCGTACGGGTGAGATGACGGAAACGCAGCGGTCCGGCGTCGGGCGCGGCATCGGGGCCGACACCGAGCACGAACCAGCCACCGTTGTCGATCACGTCGAGATTCTCGAACGCCCACGACACCGGTCGCACCGCCGAGGTCAGATCGAGCGTCACCACCCGGGCGTCGCTCTTACGCCCGCGGTTGATCTCGGCGAGCACCACGTCGTGAACGTAGAGATGCTCGAGCGCACCGGGATCGTCACCACCGCCCTGCACGCGTAGGAATCCGCTGTCGCGCGGATCGGCGTCGCCCTTCGGATCCTCGGTGCGGCCATAGCCGGACGCGGTGAAATGAGCCAGCTCGAGGTAGTCGTCCTGGGCGTCGAGCAGCAACGCGACCCCCGAACCCGTGAGCACCGCCACATCGTCGACATCGGCCGGCGGATAGATCGCGTCGCCATCGTGATCCCAGCCGACCAGCATCGCCGGATCGCGAGGGTAGGCAAAGCCGTCATGCTTGGCGGTACCGGCCACGCCGCCGAACGGCGTCAGCTTCTCGGTATCGCACGTGCCACGAAAACAAACGATGTCTTCGGCTCCGTCGGCCGCGCCATCGGCGATCACAGTCCAGGCGTGCGCCAGGCTGCCACACGGCTCGGCGGCGGTGCCACAGGTGGGCGTGTCGGTTCCCGCCGCGCAATCGACGTAGATCAGGTCCTCGTCGACGCCGTCCCCATCGGGATCGGTGGTGGTGCCATCGCATATCGCGCAATCGGACGCACCGCCCCGCACACCGTCATCGTCGAGATCGAAGCCACAGGCGCGCGGTTGGTAGCCGGCCACGGCGTCGTCAAACGCAACCAAGGGTGCCGCTTCCACGATCTCGGCGACCGGTGTCTCGACCGAATCGCCACAGCCGACGAAGAAAAGAGAGAAGACCGAGACGAGTGCCACGGGAATGGCCGCGAAGACTCTGGAAAGTGCAGACAAGAAACGCTGGATGGAAATCGTCATACCACGAGGATGGAGTCGGAAGGAACGGATGGAGTCGACGTGAAAAGCATTACAATGAAGGCGTCTTTCGCAGAATAGCATGGCCCCTCGGGGGCACTTTCGGGAGCGATGGTTTCACGGACCTGCCATGAAGATTGGCCACAGCATCCACGGGCTCGGTCTCGGTGGCGCGCAACAGGTGATCAAAGGAATCGTCGGCGCCGCCAGCCCAGACGTCGAGCACGTCGTCTACTCCTGTCACGGGGGAATCTCGCAACCGCCGATCGAAGCGGCGGGCGCCACGGTGCGTCTCGTGCCCCGGCGCATCCCCAAATTCGATCCCTTGTGGGTACGGGCGTTGCGGCGAGCGATGCGTGAAGACGACATCGATCTCGTCCACGGTCATCTCTTCGGGGATTCGCTTCACGCCTACTTCGCGGCGCGTGGGCTCGGCGTGCCGATGATGATGACCCTGCACAGCGCCGCCGAAGCGCGTTCCGGCTGGCAACGACGCGGCTACACATTCTTGCTCCAGCGCGCCGACGCCACCGTGGCCTGTGCCGGTTTTGTCCACGGCTCGTATCGCCGCGCGGTCGGCGACGCCGCCGCCGACATCCAGACCATCGCCAACGGCATCGACTTTCCAGCGCCGGTCGAGCTCGACGAAGCGACCCGCACGACCCGACGCACCTCACTCGGCGTGCGACCGGGAGCCGTGGTGATCGGCGCCATCGGTCGCATCGTCGGCATCAAGGCCTACCACCTGTTGATCGAAGCCGTGCATCGCACCCGTGAACGGGTGCATTGCGATCTGCAGCTGGTGTTGATCGGCGACGGCGACGAACGCACCCGGCTCGAAAAAACCGTCGACGAGCTCGGCGCCAACGACGGCGTGGTCTTCGCCGGCAGACGCAGCGACGTCCCCGATCTGCTCCCGGTGCTCGACGCCGTCGCCTTCAGCTCGCTCTTCGAAGGCCTACCGATCGCCCTGCTCGAAGCCATGGCGGCGGCCCGCCCGATCGTCGCCACGGCGGTGGGCGGCATTCCCGAAGCCATCCGTCACGACCGCGAAGGCCTGCTCGTACCGAGCCAAGACGTCATCGCCCTCGCCAACGCCATCGGCCGTATCGCCAGCGACGCCAGCCTCCGCGCCCGCCTGGGCGACGCGGCACGCGAACGCTTTCTCGCCGACTTTCATGTCGACCGCATGACCGAACGCTACGAAGCCCTCTACCGCGAGCTCACGGGATCACCGCGCGACGCAGCTCCTCGAACGAACCGTTGAACCGGTCGAGATCGACCGGTTTGACCACCCCGGGCACCCGACCCTGGCGGGTGTGCTGCCACAGCGTCCAACGGCTCCAGGCCGTCGGCACCACGGGCGCGGGCACGCCATATTCGGCGACCCACAGCGGATAGGCATCGAAGCTCGCACCGCCGAGCGCATTCCAAAAACGCGGATTGGTGTAGACAACCGGCTTGACCCCGAGCGCCTCCTCGACCGTGTCGAGCCACGCCTGAACACGCGCCAACAGCGTCGCGGCATCGACATCCTTGCGCACCTCGACATCGAGCATGGGTAGCAAATCGCCCGAGCGCGGCTTGGCGACCTCGAGAAAAAACCGCGCCTGCGCGGCGCCATCGTCGAGCGGCTGAAACACATGGTACGCGCCACGCAGCAGGCCGACCTCACCCGCTCCCCGCCAATTCTCGGCGAAAAGCTCGTCGGGTAGATCGACCCCCTCCGTGGCCTTCACATAAACGAACACCGCGCGACTCGAGCGCACCGCGCGCCAGTCGATCTCATGCTGAAAATGGCTGACGTCGAGACCTTCCGGCTTGCCACCGTGATCGACAAGCGGCGGGAAAGCGGGCGGAAAACGATCGGGAAACCTCACCGTTGGCGGTCGCGGCGGCCCGGAACGAAACGGCGGATGCGCTTCGACGCGGAGCGGTGGACCGGGTGGACGCCCGGGCTGCGCCACAGCAGGCATCGACATCAGAACACCGAGAGCAACGATCGCAAGCCATGAAAACCACTTCATGTCCCGAGCCTACCGTGACGTGATTTAAGATCGCCCGGTGCACATCGCGTATATCCACTATCTCTTCGGCCGCGACACGGCGTTTCAACACGTTCGGCAATTCGCCGACGGCGCCCGCGCGCTCGGCCACAGGGTCGATGTGCATGCCGGCAATTTGGCGCCTGCGTCGACAAACAGTGGCAGTGGAGGGGGGCGACCACCGCTCACTTCCCGCTTTCGCGCCTGGGCGAAACGGCACTTCGGTCGCTATCTCCACGACCCCAAAGAGTTCTATTGGAACGCGCGATACATCCCCCGCGAAACCGCACTGCTCCGCACCGGCAATCGTCCCGATGTGCTTTTGGTGCGCAGCCAGGGTCTGTCGATCTCGGCGCCGATCGTCGCTCGACGGCTCGATCTACCGCTCGTGTTGGAGATCAACGGACCGCTCGAAGAGCTGGCCAAATACCGCTCGGAATACGTCAACTGGCTGACGCTGCGTCGCTGGTGTGGACGCTACAAACGACGTCGCGCCCAGGCGATCACCGTGGTGTCGGGCGCGTTGGCGGCACATTTCGCCGATGACGGGGTCGCGTCCGACAAGCTTTTCGTGGTGCCCAACGGCGCCGATATCGATGTCTTCCATCCCGGCATCGAGCCCGATTCAGAGACCCTCGAACGACTCGGTGCGACGGCCGGCTCCGAGACCAACCACGGCTCCAAAACCGTCATCGGCTACGTCGGCTCGTTTCAGCCTTGGCACGATATGGACCGGCTCGCCCGTCTGGTGACCACGGTGGCCAGCCAACGCGACGCGACGTGCTTTCTTTTTGTCGGCGCCGGTTCAGGCATGGAGACGCTGCGCGACGCGCTCGCACCCCTCGGTGAGCGCGTGCTCTTCACCGGGCGCGTGCCCCACGAACGGGTGCCGGCGCTGGTGGCGTGTCTCGATATCGGCGTGCTCGCCGAAGCCGCCTGGTATCAATGCCCGCTCAAGGTGCTCGAATGGATGGCCGCCGGTCGCGCCA
Source organism: Acidobacteriota bacterium (assembly GCA_039184055.1). GTDB lineage: Bacteria > Acidobacteriota > Thermoanaerobaculia > Multivoradales > J023 > JBCDBH01. Next base: position 58,944 of record JBCDBH010000001.1, on the reverse strand, counting down.
TCGTCGCACCGGGCCACGGCCCGCTCGGCGAGCTGATGCGTGACGGCGAGGAAGGCCTGCTCTTTCCACCCGGCAACGACGAGGCGATGGTCGAGACGGTGCTCGACCTGGTGGACGACCCCGAACGACGCCGCGCGCTCGGCGCCGCCGCCGCCGAACGCGCTCGCACGTCGCTCACCTGGCAAGACAACGCGCGGCGCGTCGTCGACGCCTGCCAGCACGCCATCGATCGGCATCGCGCGGCTAAGAGCGAATCGACTAAGCTCAACAAGTCATGAGCCGACGACGCGCCCTCGTCAGCCTCGTCTCGCGGCTCGCGGTGGCCAGCGGCTGGACGCGGCTCCGTCATCTCAGACGGCGCAAGCGTGGTCACTATCGCGTGTTCATCCTCGAGTATCACGACGTCTCACCCGACGATCATGAGCGCGAGAGCGTCGTCAGCCGGTCACGATTCGCCACCCATATCCGTCATCTCCAAAAGCACTTTCCGATCGTCAGTCTCGGAACGGCGGTCGATGCGCTGCGGTATCAGCAGCTCGAGCGCGATCTGCTCGTCATCACCTTCGACGACGGTCTGCTCGGCAACGCCGACAACGCCTGGCCGGTGCTGCGTGACGCCGGAGCCACCGCGACGATCTTTCTCACCACCGGTTTTCTCGACGGCGAACCTCTGTGGTTCGATACCGCGCGGCGCGCGCTCGAAGCCTTGGCCCGCGTCCCCAATCCGCCTTCCGAGCACCGGCTCGCCGGCGTGTTCGACGAGTGGCCACCGCGTTCACCGGTGTCGGATCTGGTGCGCAAGCTCAAATACCACCCGGCGCCCGTACGTCGGCGCGCCACCGCCAATCTCGCCACGCTGCTCGAGCAATTCGATGCGCCGCGACCGCCGGCGCGACCGATTCCCTGGCCGACGGTGCGCGCCCTGCTCGAGCAGGGCGTCGAATTCGGCGCCCACACCGTCACCCACCCGATTCTCAGCATCCTCGACGGCGACGAGCAACGTCGCGAAATCATCGAGTCGCGCGACCGGATCGAAGCGATGATCGGTCATCGGCCGACCCTCTTCGCCTATCCCAACGGCAGCGCCCATGACTTCGACCAGACGACGGTTGATAGTCTCCGGAGCTCTGGATTCAACGCCGCCTGCTCGACCATCCGGGGCGCCAACGGGGTCGAGCATGACCTGTATCGGCTGCACCGTCTCGGAGTCGGGAGCGACTCGACGGCGGTGCTCGACGCCCGGCTCGCCGGGCTCTTCGACGAAGCCCTGCGCGTGTGGCTGCGTCGCTTCCGTGGTCGCTAAACGTTCTTCGAGGGTCCGACATGGCCGATCTCTACACCCGCCTCTTCGAGCCCACCGTCTTTCCGATGCTCGATCGGCTGAACGGCACCGCGATCGGGCGCAAGCTCGCTCACCTCCGCGATACTGAATATCTGGATCGCGGCGAGATCCGCCGACGGCAGCTCGACAAGCTCACCCGAACGCTCGATTTCACGCGTCGCCACAGCACCTTCTATCGTGAGCTCTGGGAGCGCGAGCCCGGGCCACCGTCGACCTACGAGCCGCTCGACGGCGTACCGATCGTCACCAAAGCGCGTTTTCAAGCAGCAACAGGCGCCTTTCCGCTCGACGTCTACAAGGGCCGGGTGATCAGCAGTCGGACCAGTGGCTCCACCGGCTCGCCGATGGTCTTTCATCGCTCGATGGAGCAAGAAAGCTGGTTTTGGGCGTTGCGCTTCCGGATCTGGGGCTGGGGTGGCTATCGTCCCGGCGATCCCTATCTGACGATCAATCTCAATCCGCGTTTGGGCTGGAAAAAGAAGCTGCAAGACCGGCTTTTTCGCTGTGCGTATCTGACCTTCAATGCCGACAATCTCGACGCTCGCACCCTGGTCGACACGATCAACCGACGGCGCATCCCTTATCTCAACGGCTTCTCCTCGTCGCTCTACGCACTCGCTCGCTTCATGCTCGACAACAACCTGCGCACCCCGTCGATGCGTAGCATCACCGCCACCGGTGACACGCTCTACCCCGCCTATCGCGACACCATCGAAGAAGCGTTCGGGGTGCGGGTGCTCGATTACTACGGCGCCGGAGGCGAGGGCTTTCATCTCGCCAGTCAAAGCCTCGAGAGTGGCGAGCGCTTTCTGCTCCATCCCGAAAACGCCATCTTCGAGATCATCGGCCCCGACGGGCCGGTAGCCCCCGGCGAACGCGGTCGGATCATCGCCACCCAGCTCGACAATGACGCCATGCCGCTGATCCGCTACGAGCTCGGCGACGTCGCGGTGGCCGCCGACCCCGGGCTCCGTAGCCCGTGTGGACGCAGTCTGCCGATGCTCGAACGCATCGAAGGGCGGATGCCCGATCTCGTCGTCTTACCCAGCGGCGCCTTTTTGGTGACCCACGTCTTCGTGGTGCTCTTCAAGAACATCCAGAGCATCCATCGCTACCAGGTGCATCAAGACGAGCTCGATCGCATGCGCATCCTGCTCGTCGGTCGTGACGGGGTCGATCGCACGGCGGTCGAAAAAGAGGTGACGAGCAGTCTCGCCGACACCACACGTGGCGAGCTCGCGATCGACATCGAGTGGGTCGACGACATTCCCCTCTCCGGCGCCGGTAAACGTCGTCTGGTGATCTCGAAAATCAGCCGCGCCATGCTCGGCATTCGCGAGGACGACGATGCCCACGCCTGATCGCCCGCTCCGCCTGCTCGCCGTGGTCACCACCAGTGACGTCGGCGGTACCGAAGGCATGTTGGTCAACCTCGCCACCCGTCTCGACCCGGCACGGGTGGCCGTCGAGGTCTGCTCCCTATGCACGCCCGGACGCGCCGGCAAGACCATCGCCGACGCCGGCTTTCCCGTGCATAGCCTCGATATGCCCCCCTCCGTGCCGGTGTGGCAGCTCCCCGCGATCCTGCTCGGCACCATCCATCTCGCCAAGATCTTCGACGAAGCCCACGACGGTGAAGGCTACGACCTGGTACACGGCCTGCTCTATCGCGCCAACGTCATGGCCGGCCTCGCGGCACGACGCGCCACATCCAAACCACCGGTGCTCTGTGGCCAGCGCAGCCTCGCCGCCATGCGTGGACGCCTGCCCGCCATGGCGCTCCGTATCACCCGCGGCGCCTGCACCATGACCGAAGCCGTCTCCGAGGCGGTCAAGGCACGGATGGTCGATGAAGGCGTCGATCCAGCGGTGATCGAAGTGATCGGCAACGGCGTCGACGCCGAACGCTTCCACCCCGGCGACCGCGCCGATCGCAACCATGCCGGTGCCCGACGCGCCCTCGCCCTACCCGGTGACGACGGCGAGAGCATCCTGGTCGGCGCCGTCGGTCGTCTCGCCACCACCAAACGCTACGACCTGTTGATCGATGCCGTCGCCGAGGCGCGCCAACGTGGCGCCGATCTCCGTCTCGTCCTGGTCGGCGACGGCCCCGAGCGCGAAGCCCTCGAAGCCCAGGCCAAGCAACAGCTCGGTGACCGCGCCCACTTCCTCGGTCGTCGCGGTGACATCCCCGACATCCTTCCCGCGCTCGACGTCTTCGCCCTCACCTCGCGAGAAGAAGGCTCGCCCAACGCCCTGCTCGAAGCCATGGCCTGTGGCTGTGCCGTCATCTCCACCGAAGTCGGCGGCGTCCCCGAAATCGTCACCGACGGCGTCGACGGCCTGCTCGTCCCGAGCGGCGACCGTGACGCCATCGCCGACGCCCTGCTCCGCCTCACCGAAGACGGCGAGCTCTGGACCAACCTCGGCCTCGCCGCGCGTCGTCGCATCGAAGAACGCTTCGCCCTCACCGAAATCCTGCGACGCTACGAAAACCTCTATCGACGGGTTGCCGGCTGGGACGCATGACGTAGAAGCGCTTTTCGACAGGGTGTCGAAAACCGACTTTGGCGGAAAATCGTCTCCGATTCACTAGCGTTCGAGAGTTCGGCGGGCCAATGCTCGTCGATAGCCTGTTGTTCGAGATTCCACGCCGAAATTCTTTTCCGATAGGGTCCAAAATACGACGAATCGTGCATATTGCGAATCAATAGCTAGACTTGGCACATTTAACGATTTCTTTTTCGGATACTATTCTTGATTGCGAGAGAATTCTCCGCGAGCTCAACTATTGGGAGGTCAGACGCATGGAACTCAGCTATTTCGAAGAAGTGGCATGGAAGACTCAAGGCCGCATGGTCTGCAACCTGCTCGAACATCGCTTTGGCACCCTAACTCCCACGGCACGAAAGAAGGTCGAAGCCAAGAGCCCGACCGAAATCGATGAGCTAGCGATACGACTCCTCGACGCCACGTCTCTCCATGATCTCGACCTCGACTAGCTTACGGACAGGTCGCGAACGCCATGTTTTCGGTGAAGGCTGGTGAGGCGTTGCCTAGGGTGTTGGTGTAGGTGCGGACGGTGCCGATCGAGGTATCGGTGACGCGGATGGTGTATTCGACGTTGGTGGTAGCGGCGGCGAAGACCCAGTAGTGGCCGTTGATGGCGCAGCCGTCGAGCACTTTGATCAGCATTTCGATGTTGTTCGGGTCGAAGAACCAGAAAAGACCCGAATCGTCGACGTCGGCGAGGTCGCGCGCGGTGGCGTCGCCGGTGTTGTTGGTGAAATCACGCCATGAGACTTCAGCCTGAAAGCGACCGCCGTTGAGACACAAGACGGTCGACGACGGCTGGCATGACGTCGCGCCGGTGTTGTTGGCGAAGCGGCTGTCGAGAAAATCCCGATCCCACTGCCCGAGCGCGGTGCCCCGACCGTCGGTTTGCAGGAAGGCACGCATGGTGGCGGCGTTCAGATACGAAGATGTGGAGCAGGCTGGGGTGACGGAGTCGCCACAGGAGTGGCCGGCGCCGAGGGTATGACCGAATTCGTGAGTCATGGTGAGCCCGCCGACGTTGGTGAGACCTTGAACACCGCTGCTCAACCACGGACCCGCGCCATTGGCGATGATGACGAAACCATCGTGAATCTCACGAAACCCCTGGCTGGGACGACACGTCGAGACGCGTGTCGCGGCGGCGACGATGCCACCGGTGGTCGGACTGAAGGTCGGCAGGAAGCTCTGCGGATCCTGGGTGATCACGCTGATGTCGTCATTGAGGTTGTTCCAAGTCGCGGTGGTGGAACCGACAAACGGCACGGCGAGACTCGGAACCTCGTCGTTCCAGGCGTTGAGCGCGTCGATGGTCAGGGTCACGAAATCGTCGACGCTAAAGCCATCGACCGTGCCGCTGAGGCGCCACTCATGACTGACGACAAGCGGTAGATCGGGACACTGCTGAAAGTTACGCTCGGTGAGATGCGGCGGAACGTGCGCCCTGACCCAATACGACCGATCGCCGAGCTCGTTGCGCGCGATGGCGTCGACGAAGGCGTCGAAACGGCGCGCCCGATTGGCGGCGAATGGATGCGCGCCGAGCATCTCGGCTTCACCGAGCATCGACACCGCCAGCTCCCCTTCGGCGGACGGTACGGCGAGAAAGGCGTCGAGACCGTAGTGACGCAAGGTGTAGTCACGATCCCCTTGCTCCAGCATCAGCAGCACCCGATCACCACGCTTCATGATCGGCGCCGCCGAAACCCTCATGGCTGACAGCACGCCATCTTTATTGATTTGGCCACCCGGGATCCGCACCGAAATCAGCGCATCCCTCTCGACGCCGCCCTTGAGACCACGCTCCACCACGACGCGATAACGCGTGCAGATCGACAGCGGCTCGCAGCCCATGACCGTCTCTTCAGACACCACGACCCCGACGACGATCGCGTCCGCTTCGTCGACCACATGCGCGTCACTCACGGGAACGACAGTCGCCGCATGACCCGTCACCGCGATCGACACACACATCCAGAACACCAGCGAACGAACCATGTTGCACTCTCCTCGACGGATGGAACCGGATGACACGACTCAACACCGTGCAATTTATCCCAACCCGAGAAGTAGCTCTAGGACGGCACGCCCTTAAAACGCGCGTGGACTTCGCAACCCCGCGGCCTGCCGGGCCGCCAGCTGCTCCTTTCGCTCTTCGGCCGAGAAATCCGGCTCGTCGTCGGGCAGGTGTTCGCGGATCCTGTCGAAATCGACCCGGCGGGCCCGGGGAGAGTTGGATGGCTTGAAATCGTGTCGCTTCCGAAGCCCTTGCCACCGAATGTACATGAAGGAGGTGGATGCACCGGCTGGATCCAACCAATTGGCGACACCGGGATCCTCGGCGCTCAGCACCATCCGGTAGAGACCGTCGCTACTCGGTCGCGCTTGCGCGAGGGTGAGGCTCGTCTGCCGGTGACAGAAGTCCAGGCCGCTGAACCAGAGATCGCCAACTTGCACGGCCTGGTACCGCGCGCGAGCCTTGGGCACCGTGATGATGAACGCCTTGTCCGGCTGGATACGAAAGATGCCGACGGAAGCGAATTGACCTGGGAGCTTGGTTTCCTTCGGTGGCATCACAATGCCACGTGGGATCTCGTCGAGTAGCCTGGTGACCAGCCCGACCCAGGTGGCGGCGGACTCCACGAGGTAGTTCGAGGCACGTTCGTATTGGTAGTCGACGAGGTCACGATCGGGAAGCGGGCTCGGCATGCCACGCGTGTCCGTGCGCTCGAGGTACCAGGTGGAGCCCACCTCGGTATTCCAATCCATGAAGCTCTCGCGAATCAGGATGTTCTTCGCCGTGAGGGCTCCGTTCTTGTTGCTGAGCCAGTTGCCACCACCCGGATCGGTATCGCTGATGGTGATCACGAAATTGTCGTCGTCGTCGACCACGAGGTCTTCATGCGAGAGCAGGCTGACGGGATCGAGGTTGGGATCGGAGATCTCCCCACCGCCCAGCTGAATCTGCAGATCGGCGCTGGTTCCCCGTCTGCCCCGCAGGGTGTAGGTGCCGGGTGTCTTGATGGTGCCGATGTAATAGCGGTTGTCTGGATTGACGAGACCGAATTGGTTGTGTTGGTTCAGCAACCGAAGCTGTGGCTGGCACTCGTCATGGAGGATGAACCCCTGATCGAGCGCGGCCGCGAGCTGATGCTTCAGCTGTCGCTCGGCGGCCGCCCGTTCCTTCTCAGGATCCGGGCTGTCTTCGATCCAGGGCGCGGCGAACATGATCTTGCGCGCGTCTTCGATGGCTTTGGCGAGTTGGCTGGCACCGTGCGGGAAGTCTTGGTCGTGTGGTGTAGGTGTCATACGACCAAGATACCCCAAAGATAGACCTATTGAAGATAAAGAATGCGGATCAACCCTTCAAACGACGATCGGCGGCGATGGCGAAACGCTCGGCCGAACCGGGTGCGATCCGAAAATACAACGCCGGTTCGATGAGCTCGAGCTCCATGAGCCAGAAGTCGTCGCTGTCGTTGGCGCGCACCAGGTCGACTCGGGCATAGAGTGGCAGTTTGTCGTGCGACAACTTGTCGTGCGACAACTTGTCGAGCGGTAGCTTGTCGAGCACCCGCATGATCCGATCGCCCGTGGCCGTTAGCGCATCATCGGCCTCGATCAGGATCAGATCGGCACCGTGCTCTTCCTGAGACCGAAAATCGCCCTTCGCCGGCACCTTGCGAATCGCGTGGCTGAGCGCGCCGTCGAAGAAAAAGAGGGAGTACTCCCCCTCTTCGACCACCGATCGCACCAACGGCTGGGCGAGCAGCGGTCGCCCCGCGTAGTAAGTCTCGACCTCCTCGGCGCGCTGTTTCGCTTTGTGAGCATCGAGACGATACGCACCACTGGCGCTCGCACCAACCACCGGCTTGATCACCACCTCGTGAGCGGGCACCTCGGCGATCAGTCCGGCGAGCTCACCGGGCTTCAATCCGTCACGCCACACCGTCGGCACGATCGCCACGCCTTGGCGTTCGAGCTCGCGAAGATAGCGCTTGTCGAGATTCCATCGCACCAGCTCGATACCGTTCTCCAGCCGCGTCGCCGCATCGATGGTCTCGAGCGCGGCGAGAAAACGAGCCGAGTCTTGGTAGTAATCCCACGGCGTGCGGATGATCACCGCGTCGTAACGTCGCCAGTCAACCTCCGGGTCGTTCCACACCTCCCACGACACCCGCCAGCCGAGCGCGGCCAGCGGCTCGATCAACAGCTCCTCATCGGTCTCGAACCCCGCGCCGATGAGATCGGCCATTGTGAGAAAGGCGAGAGCTCGCATCAGGAGAGTTGCACCTGGCGTCGCCGTTCGATCAGCGCCGCGAAGCCTTCGTGAGCGTGCAGCGGCGCGAAGCCTGGGAGTCGTTCGAGCCAGAGGATTTCCCAGTCGCGACGCTCGTAGGCCCGTTCGAGCAAACGCATCGCCGTGTCGAGCTCGCCCTCTCGTGCATGGAGCGCGGCGCGCATCACCAGCGCGTGATCGTCGGCGAGACGCTCGGCGACCGCGCCGATGATGGCCCAATAGTCAGCCGGGAGACTCGCGGGCGAGCCAGCCCAACGATGCAGCAGCTCGCCGGCACTCGCCTCGTCGCCCTGTGCCAGGTGGGCAATGGCGGCGAGCCGAGTCAGTTCAGGGTCGTCGAGCGAGGTCGCGGCAATCGTCTCGAGCGCCTTGTCGGGACGGTCGGCGACGATCTGCAAGAAAGCCAGGTCGGCGCGATGGGTAATGCTCGACGACGCGCCTTCCACGGCCCGACGCGCGGCGTCGATCGCGGCGTCGTGGCGGCCCAGGGCCGACAATTGCCACGCCTGGACCTGCAAGACGTCCGGATCGTCGGGCGCCAACGCCAGCGCTCGATCGAGACTGAGCCGCGCCGCCTCGACGTCCCAATCGATCAGCAGATGGATCGCACCGAGCGCGAGATGTGCGTCGACGACCGTTGGATCGATGGCTAGCGCCCGCTCGGCGAGACCACGCGCCTGATGGTAGAGAGCGAAACGATCTCCGAGACGAAGATCGGCACGCAGCGTCGCCACCCGCGCCAAACCCGCGAGCGCACGAGGATCGTCACCGAGATGTCGATAGGCCAGCTCGGCCCGAGTCAGGCTCGCGGCGGTACGGAGCGCGAGCTCGCCCCGCGCCGTCTCCAGGGCGGTAAGCATCTCGGGATCGTCGGTCGCTGGCCGAGCTTGAAGCACACCGAGCGCGACCACCGACAAGATCACGACCGCGCACGCCGCCCACGCCCAACGCCAGCGACGTAACGGCGGCGGCGTTTCACGTACCGGTTCGGACTCCACAGCCTCCCGCGACTCGACGAGAGTCACCGTCGGCAAAAAGCGATAGCCCCGCCCCGACACCGTCTCGATATACGTCGGCTGACGTGCCCGATCTCCGAGCGACTTGCGCAGCTCATAGATCGTCACCACCAGCGCATCGTCGGTCACCGCCTGACCTCGCCACACCTCGCGGAGGAGCTCGTCCTTGCTCACCACCCGTCCGGGATGCTCGAGCAGATACGCCAGGCCATCCATCGTTCGTGGCTTGAGCCGCACCGTCTCGTCACCTCGACGAAGCAGATTCAGCTGCGGCTCGGCATGCCAGTCGGCGAAGCGGTAGGTGTGTGGAGAAGACGTCATCAGCGGAGATACGCAAGGTGTGGCGCGGAGTTCACCCAATGCTCATCGCGTGCTCAGGACTCGGATATGTCCTAAACGACACGCTCAACGGGTCGTGAAGAAAGCGACAGTGAACGCCCCGACAGCGAAGCCGCGCAAACAACAAGGAGACACCATGCGCCGTTCGACCCTGAGTCTACTCATCCTGCTCATACTTGCCGCCCCGTTCACCCTAGTTGCGGACCAAAGAGGATTCGTCGATGCCCCCCATCCCGACGCCCCCGACGAGCTCCAGCAATTCGCCTTTCTCATCGGTAGCTGGCAATGCGACGTCGAATACCTCGGCGCCGATTGGAAAACCCCGCAGAAGGGCAAAGGCACCTGGACCGCTCAGTGGGCGCTCGACGGCTGGGCCGTGATCGACAACTTCCGAGGCGTCTTCTCCCCCGGCTACCTCGCCACCACCATTCGCGTCTACAACCCGCGGCACCAAACCTGGCACGGCTACTGGGTCGACCCCAAAAACGGCTACTGGTCCAAACCCCTCATCGGCAAAAAGACCCCAACCGGCATGCTGCTCGAAACCGAAATCCAAACCCGCGATCCCGAAGGCAACGTCGTCGACGTCGACCTGCGATACGAATTTCTCGACATCAAGGCCGACAGCTTCCACTGGCGCCAGAACAGCTCACTCGACGGTGGCGAAACCTGGCGCGAAAACACCATGACCATCGACTGCAAACGCGATCGTTGAGACTCGTCAGTCGAGGTGGCCACACCCGTGGCCACCTACTCAATCAAAACGGTATTCGAACGTATAGAAGTGACCGCCGTCCTTGATCTCGATCTGCATCGAGCCAGCAATCCCCTCGAGCTCCCCCGTCCCCGAATCCGGCACCACCGTAATCGCCGCCTCCGCCGCGCCCCGGTTCATCGTGCCCTTGTGATGCAACACAAAACTACCTGCGCGTCCCTCCAGAGAGCCCGTCACCACCTCGATCGCCGAATACCCCGCCGAGCCCTCCACCTCTGTCATTGCCATCAACATCTCACCCTTACTCGTCCCTTCCAGATCCCCTTCGAACGTCTTATCGATCGACATCCGCCCAAGCTTCGTCCCCTCCAGCGCGTCATGCAACGGTTGCGGACTCAACTTCACCTCGAACGATCCAGATGCGAAATGCGACACGGCATCCTCCTCCCCGATGGTTATCGGCGCTACAAAGACCAGCAGCGCGAGCACTAGTAGGTGTTTCATGCGATCTAGCTTATGTCAGCGACGGACCGTGAGACAGCGATTGCGTGGCTCAGTCCCGACAGCCAGGACTCACTCGTTTACGGCAGCCTCAGGGAGTACAAAGCATAGAACTACCAAGGATAGACTGCGTCAGGAAGGCCGCTAGGTCTTCCTGACAGGTATCTTGGCCTTCAGGCTGCGTCTTGTACCGGAGTCTTTGCATGAAAGTAATGCTCACTAGAGTAGCGATCTCCGCCCTCATCGTTGTGATGATCGGAGCACCCTCGATCTCCGCAGACGTCGTTGCCGATTCAGTCGAGGACTTCTCCGGGACACAAGGTCAAAACGGCTGGTTGTATGGTTATTGGGATGAAAGCGCGGACGCTGATGGCGAGTATGACCAAGCGAGCGATTTCAAGCGATTTCGTCATTTTGGCCGTGACGCAATCAACCGCCTGAGTACGCATCCTGAGTTCTCGACTGGCGAGCTCTGGTATCTCGAAGACGGTCGGTATTACACCTCGCTCTGGGCCGAAGGCGGTCATCCTCACGGCACGCTGGATCTCGGCAGGTATGACAAGGCAGATCAGTGGGTGATTCGCCGCTGGGTGAGTACGGTCAGTGGCCGGATCGACATCCGCGGACACGCTGGCAAGACCATGCCCTGGGGCAAGAATTGGGGCGGTAGCGTCAAGTTTCTTGTCGTCGCTGGCGGCGATCGCGTCTATGAAGCCGAGGCGGATGACGGAGGGCAAGAATACTCCGTCAGCGTTGCGGTGGAAGTCGGTACGCCAGTGGATTTCCTCATCGGCCCGGGCTCGGCAATCGGAGTCAGTCGGTTCACGGCCACGATCAGCGAGTCGGGTGGCGCCTCGAATTAGGAGAACCATTCTCGAGCGCCGCCTTCTTCTCTATAGACTGCCGATCATGTCCGAGCCCGACCCGACGTTCTTCCCGACACCCACCGACTTTCGAGCGTGGCTCGACGAACACCACGCGACGGCCGACCACCTCTGGGTGGGCTACTACAAAAAGGCGACCAAGAAGCCCTCCGTGACGTGGGAAGAGACGGTCGAGGAAGCGCTTTGCTACGGCTGGATCGACGGCATCCGGAAGTCTCGAGACGCCGAGAGCTACGTGATTCGCTTCACGCCTCGAAAACCGAAGAGCGTCTGGAGCCAACGAAATATCGATATCGTCGAACGACTCATCGCGGAAGATCGCATGAAAGCAGAAGGGCTCGCCGCTTTCGCCTTCAAGGATGTGCACCCCGATAGCGGCTACGCGACGGCCAACGACGCGACGTTGCCGGACCAGATGATCACCCGATTCAAAAAGAACGCGAGCGCGTGGGCGTTCTACCAGGAGCAACCACCCGGCTACCGCAGACAATCGGCACGTTGGGTGACCAGCGCGAAACGTGAGGAAACTCGGGAACGGCGGCTGGCAACGCTGATCGTCGACTCGGCGAACCGGCTACGCATCAAGCAGCTTCGCAAGGGCTGAAGCTGGTCGCTCGGAGCGCGGTCCTTCAGCCTGGTCGCCTAATCCGCAACAACCAGCCAGCATCTTGAACGTGCGGACTGACGGCTTCTGAAATACGGCCAGCCTGACCGACAAAATCAATATCGAGCGAACAAACGACGAGCCCACTGTGAACCTGGCTCGTACGATGCAAACGAAGAAAGTCCTTACGATTCAGGGTCAGCACGGCACGCTTTTGTTCATGCGCCAGCGAAAGTACAGTGGCGTCATCGACTCCGAGATCAGCCTTACCCAGCTCGGCGAGAGTCTGAACGTCATGGCCCAGACGACGTAGTTCCTCTACGACCGGATAGGGGAAGTTCTCATCCGCGAGAAATGAAGCCATGCCTAATGGTCAGGCCGCTTCGTTGGCTTCAATTTGCTGATCGATTTCGTCGCGATGAGATCGATAATAGGCCCAAGCCTGAACCAAGTCTTCCGCGCGCAGACGCGGGAACATGCGAAGAATCTCTACGTCGCTCGCACCGAGCTGACGTGCATGAACAAGAGTCCAGACGGGAATTCTCGTGCGGACGATTCGGGCGGCACCACCGACGACATCGGGCGTGATCTCGATACCAGGAGAAACGCCGCCCAGGTCGTGCAAGATCCACTCGAGCAGGCGAGCCTTGTCGGCTCGGCTCAGACTACTCAAAGCAATTTGTGCACGTTCGAGATCTGTCATCACGCCTCCGCACGCTTCATTCTGTAAACAAGCATACCGGAACAATTCTTCACAACATCCCACGTGCTTTCATCGCCTCGGTGATCTCGTCGAGGATGGCCGGGTCGTCGATGGTGGCGGGCATGTTGTAGGGCTGGCCGTCGGCGATTTTTTGCATGGTGCGACGGAGGATTTTGCCGGAGCGGGTTTTGGGTAGACGCTTGACGGGCACGACGGTTTTGAAGGCGGCGACGGGGCCGATGCGTTGACGCACCATGGCGATGAGGGCTTGCTCGAGCTCGTCGATGTGGCTTTCGGCCCCTTGGGCGAAGACGATGAAGCCGGCGGGAATTTGGCCTTTCATGTCGTCGTGGACGCCGAGGACGGCGCATTCGGCGACTTCGGGATGTTCGGCGACGATTTCTTCCATGGCGCCGGTGGAGAGACGGTGACCGGCGCAATTGATGATGTCGTCGGTGCGCGCCATGATGAAGAGGTAGCCGTCTTGATCGATGTAGCCGGCGTCGGCGGTTTCGTAGTAGCCGGGAAAGTGGTGCAGGTAGCTGTCGCGAAATCGCTCGTCGGCGTTCCACAAGGTCGGCAGACAAGATGGTGGCAAAGGCAGACGCACGCAGACGTTGCCCATTTCCCCTGTTGTGACTGGGTGACCGTCATCACCGAGGATCTGGACGTCGTAGCCGGGCATGGGCACGGCGGCGGAGCCGAGCTTGACGGGCAGGAGGCCGAGCCCGAGAGGATTGCCGGCGATGGTCCAGCCGGTTTCGGTCTGCCACCAATGGTCGATCACCGGCACGCCGAGGGTCGACTCGGCCCAGCGGATGGTTTCGGGATCGGCGCGTTCTCCGGCGAGGAAGAGCGCGCGGAAGTGGGAGAGGTCGTAGGGCTCGAGGAGCGCGGCGTCGGGATCGGCGGCGCGGATGGCGCGAAACGCTGTGGGCGCGGTAAAGAGCGTGACGACGCGATGCTGGTGGATGACGCGCCAGAACGTGCCGGCGTCCGGGGTGCCGACCGGTTTGCCTTCGAAGACGATGGTGGTGGCGCCGTGGAGCAAGGGGCCGTAACAGATGTAGGAATGACCGACGACCCAGCCGACGTCGGATGCCGCCCAATAGACCTCGCCCGGCTCGACGCCGTAGATCGCCGACATGGACCAGGCCAGGGCGACCATATGACCGCCGTTGTCACGCACCACGCCTTTGGGCTGCCCGGTGGTGCCCGAGGTGTAGAGGATGTAGAGCGGGTCGGTTGCGGTGACCGGAACACACGGGACCTCTCGACCCCGGGTCGCGTCGACGACGGTGGCGTAGTCGTGATCACGCCCGGGGGTCAGATCGTATGCGTGCTCGGGTCGTTCGAGCACGATACAGGCCGACGGCTCGTGAGTCGCGAGCTGGATCGCCTCGTCGAGCAGGGGCTTGTAAGGAACGATGCGCGAGGGCTCGATGCCACAGGAGGCGGCGATGACGACTTTGGGCGTGGCGTCGTCGATCCGGGTGGCGAGCTCGTTGGCGGCGAAGCCCCCAAAGACCACCGAGTGGATGGCGCCGATCCGCGCGCAGGCGAGCATGGCGGCGAGCGCTTCGGGAACCATCGGCATATAGACGATGACCCGATCGCCCTTGACCACCCCGAGATCCTGCAGCACGGCGGCGAGGGCGCTGACCTCGTTTTTGAGCTCGGCGTAGGTCCAGGTGCGGACGCTGCCGGTGACCGGGCTGTCGTGGATGACCGCGACCTGATCGGCACGGCCACCGTCGACATGACGATCGACCGCGTTGTAGCAAGTGTTACAGACCGCGTCTGGAAACCACCGGCCGTAGGGCCCCGATTCGGCGTCGAAGACACGGGTGGGCGGCTCGATCCAATCGATCGCCTGGGCGGCGTCGAGCCAGAACCTCTCTCTGTCGGCCTGCCAGCTCGCGTAGACCTCCTGGTACCGAGACGTCATGGTTCCGTCCTCCCTTGCGATTCCATCCCCGTCGTCAATAGGCGGCTGTCTTCAATACGCCACAGTCTCCCGTGCCGCCGCGACGACCTTTTCGGCGTCGGGCATGAGGGCGTTTTCCAGCAGCTTGGAGAACGGCGACGGTCGATCCGGGTAGGCGACTCGCTTGACCGGTGCGTCGAGCCATGCGAAGGCCTTGTCGGCGATTTGCGCGGCGACTTCGGCCCCGAAGCCAGCGGTGAGCTGATCTTCGTGCACGATCACGCAGCGGCCGGTTTTCTCGACGCTGGTGAGCACGGTGTCGGCATCGAAGGGCACGAGAGTACGGAGATCGATCACCTCGGCCTCGATACCGTCGGCGGCGAGGGTGTCGGCGGCGGCGAGGCATTGCCAGACCGACGCACCGTAGGCGACCAGGGTGAGATCGCTCCCCTCGCGACGCACCGCCGCGTTGCCGAGCGGCTCGACGACGGCACCTGGGGTCGGCACGGCTTTGATCCGCCGATAGAGGTATTTGTGCTCGCAGAAGACGACCGGATTCGGGTCGCGGATCGCCGCCTGAAGCAGCAGTCGTGCGTCGTCGACGGTCGACGGGCAGACGACCTTGATGCCACCGGTGTGGGCGAACCAACCTTCGGGGTTCTGCGAATGAAACGGACCGGCGCCGACACCACCACCGGCGGGAAGCCGAACGACGATCGGGCACGGGATGCCCCAGCGGTAGTACATCTTGGCGCTGACGTTGACCAGCTGGTTGAAGCCACACGAAATGAAGTCGGCGAATTGCATCTCGACCACCGGTCGATAGCCGAGCATAGCGGCGCCGGCGGCGATCCCCATGGTGCCCGACTCGGCGATCGGCGTGTCGAGCACCCGGTCGGGCCAGCGTTGCCACATGCCCTTGGTGATCCGAAACGCGCCCTCGAAGACGCCAATGTCTTGCCCCATCAGAACGACGCTGTCGTCACGCTCCATTTCGGCGAGCAGACCGAGGTGGACCGCTTCGACGTAGGAGATCTCCCGATCGACTGTTTCGATCGGCTCGGACCAGGTGCTGGCGAGCGGGGCGAAGACGCTGCGATGCGCGGTCTCGACTTCGGGCTCGGGTGAAGCGAGCGCGCGCTCGACGGCGGTCTCGATCAGGTCGCTGATCTGGGCGCCCAGCCGATCGTGCTCACTCTCGGAGAGCGTGCCGTCACGACGCATGCGCTCGGTGTGAGCCGGCACCGGATCGGCGGCGAGGTAGACGTTGAGCTCGTCTTCGGGCACGACCTTGAGCGAGTCGTCACCTTCACTATGACCCCGCATGCGACCGAGCATCGCTTCGATCAACGTCGGTCCGTCGCCCCGACGGGCGCGCGCCACGGCGGTGGCGACGGCGTGGGCGACGGCGTCGGGATTGTTGCCGTCGACCGTCTCGGCGGCGATGCCATAGCCCGGACCGCGATCGGAGAGCTGGGCGCAAGCGAATTGGGCGCTCGTCGGGGTCGAGAAGGCGTAGCGGTTGTTTTCCACCACCAGGATCAGCGGCAGCTTCCACACCGCGGCCATGTTGAGGCCCTCGTGGAAGTCACCGGTCGAGGTACCGCCATCACCGATGAAGTTGAGCGCGACACGATCGCTACCGCCCTGTTTGAGCGCGAAGGCGCAGCCCGCGGCGACCGGGATCATCGAACCGAGATGGCTGATCATGCCGACGTGACGGACACCGGTCTCAGGGGCGAGATGAGCGTAGTGAAACGACCGCTCGATGCCCTCCGAAAAACCGTCGCGACGACCGAGCAGCTGGCAGCACAGTCGATAGAGCAGATCGACCGGTTCGGGGCGATTGGCTTTCGCGGCGAAACCAGCGTCTGGAAACGCGCGCGCCGGATCGAGATAGACCGACAAGATGGCGCCGAGATCACGGTGCAGCGAGCACAAGACGTCGCCGTCGTCGAGCTCCATGCCGGCCGCCGTCGAGGTGGCTTCGGTACCGATCTGGCTGTACCACTTGGCGACTCGACCGGTTTTGAGCAACATCGCGAACCGATTGTCGAGGTCGCGGGAGAGCTTCATCATCGCCCAGGTGAGCACCCGTTGACGGGCGGACAGATCGGGCGAAGAGAAGGCTTGCGGTGAGGTGGGATGCGCCGACAGCGCCCCGGTTCTATCTTCCATGACCAAAATTCCTCCGGCTCGCGGTTGGCCCGGGAGTTTACGAGTCACGGAGCACGGGAGCAAGCCGCGCGGTGGCAAGCCGCCGTCTTACATCGACAGCGTTCGATCAGAGCTTGGAGATCCAGCGCTCGTAGGCGTCCAGCTGCTGTGAATCGACATCGAGCCGACGGAGCACTTGGAGGGTGAGCTCGGCTTCGGCGCGTTGCCCTTTGGCGATGTAATTGTCGAGCGCCGCGATGCCCTGACGCACCGACTCGCGACGCCGGTGCTCGGATTCGACCCGGGTGACCTCGTTGAACATCTCGGCGGCACGCGCGGTGCCGTTGAATTGCTCGCCGACGGCGTGGGCCACCTCGCGCGCGCGTTGCCAGTTGCGACCCTTGAGGTGTTGTCGGAAGACACTCTCCAAGGTCGCGAGCTCGGCCTTGGCGGCGAGATCTTTGCGTGCTTCGTCGAGACGTTTACGCAGAAAGTCGAGGGTGACACGCGGAATGCTGGTCTGCGCCAAGGCTTCGAGCTCGGCCTCGGCGGCGTTGGCTTCGCCGGTTTCGAGCAAGGCGTCGAAGCGCTGTTTGCGCCGCTCGATGTCCTCGCCTTCTTCGATGCCACGCTCTTCTTCTTCGAGCTCGGCGGTGAGTGACGCGACGATGCCAGACGATGGGTCGCGGGTGCGCAGCTTGCCTAGGGAGTTCCGCGCGGCATCGAGATCACCGCTCGCCAACGCATCGCGCACCGCCGAGACGTCACTGACGATTTGCGATTGCCGCTCGATGTCCTGGTCGAGATCGGCGACCCAGGTACGATACTCGGCGAGACGCGGGTGCCCCGGCTCCATCTCGACCAGAGTCTCGAGCGCCATCTCCGCCAGAGGCTTGCGTCGCTCGCGTATATAGCCGACGAGCAGATCCTCGGCCTGTTTGATGTTCCGTTGCCGTTTCGCCTCGTCCACGATGGTGCCCTCGTTTCTGGGCGGCATTCTACATGGCCGAAGCAAACCCGAGACGACCGGGGAGCATCTGACTTGTTGAACAGCAAGCGGTCAACCCAAACGGCCGAGACCCTTACGGAGGATTTCCATGCGACGCTTTGATCGACCCCATGTAGTCGTCTTTGTTTTCTTCGCCCTGGTGGCGTTGCTCGCGGTGGTACCCGCGACCGCGACCACGACCGACACGGTCACCCGCACCTTCGAGGTCGGCGCCAACGGCGTGGTCATGCTCGAGAACTTGGCCGGACGCGTCGTCGTGACACGGGGCGGTGGATCGGTGACCTTGACCGCCACGATTCACGCCGGCTCGCGCGAGCTGCTCGACTCACTCGACATTCGCTCCGACAAAAGCGGTGGGGCGACCAACATCGTCGCGTACTACCCGACCGACCGTTACCGTGACTTCGTCTACGCTCCCCTAGAAGGCAAGGGCTGGGGCGGTCGCACCCAGGTCAAGTACCTCGAACGCAAGGTCCGGATCTTCTCGTCGCCCCGACGCGGCGCCGCCGAGCTGTGGGTGGATATGGAGCTGCAGGTGCCGGCCGGTGTCCATGTGAAGGTGCGCAACCGGGTCGGCCGGATCGAAGCGACCAACATCAGCGGCGACTTGGATCTCGATTCCGCGTCGGGCGATGTGGTGGCGCGTGACAACGACGGCAAGCTCAGAGCCGACACCGGATCGGGCGACGTCAAGGTCGAGAACCACCGCGGCGATGTCTTGGCCGACACCGGATCGGGCGACGTCGCGCTCTACGACATCGCTGGCGATATCGATGCCGACACCGGATCGGGCGACGTCGACCTCCGACAGATCGATGCCACGAGGATTCTCGCCGATACCGGATCGGGCGATGTTCGTCTCGAGAACTGCCGTGGAGCGCTGCTCGTCGATACCGGCTCGGGTGAGGTCAGCGGAACGGACGTCACCGTCGTCGGCGATCTCGAAATCGATACCGGCTCGGGTGGCGTCGACCTTCGTGGTGACCTTTCCGGTCTCAGCCGTGCGCTGATCGACACCGGATCGGGTGGCGTGACCCTGGAAAGCCGTTCGTTCCCGGGTATGAACCTCGATATTTCGACCGGCTCGGGTCGGATCAACCTCGATCTCGATAGCCTGAACTCACGGGTTTCCGAGCGAGACCGCTTCGTCGGCACGAGCGGCGGCGGTGGCGTATCGGTGGAAATCGACACCGGATCGGGTGGCGTGCGGATCATCCAACGCTGATCGACGTCCGCTGATCCAGCGCGGATCGATTTCGTCGCTTCGCCCCGCGGCCGCCCCGGTTTCGCCACGATCCGAGCGATAGCATGCAGCCATGATCGTGCGTCTCCTCCCAGCCGCGGGGCTCGCTCTGCTCATCCTCGTCACCGCCCCGGCCATGGGGCGGATTCGCGATCTCCTTTTCGAGATGTTCCCCGGTGGCGCGGTGAAGGGCCTCGCCATCGTCCTCGGCGGCCTGCTGGTCACCTCCCTCGTCGCCTGCGCGCTCAAGATCCGCCGTCACGTCGGCTTGCGATGGCTCGGCCTGATTGCCGTCGTCATCCTTCTCGCCCTGCAGATCACCGGCTTCAGCCACGACAATCCGCGGGTCGATATCGTCGAGCGGATTCACATCCTGCAGTACGGTTCGCTCGCGCTCCTGCTCTACTGGGCGCTTCGCCCATGTCGCGATTTGAGGCTTTTGCTGATCCCGGTGCTCGCCGGTGCCCTCATCGGCACCCTCGACGAGACGGTGCAATGGCTGGCGCCGAAACGAGTCGGTGAAATCCGCGATGTGGCGATGAACGTCGTCGCCGCGTTCACGGGTCTGCTCTTCGCGGTGGTGATCGAGCCGCCACGCGATTTCCGCTGGCGTCTTGGCAAGACGGGCTGGCGCGCGGTGTCGTGGACCGCCGCCGCGGCGGTGCTCACCGCCGGTCTCTTCTTCGACGCGGCGCACCTGGGTTATCGCATCGTCGATCCCGAGGTCGGTAGTTTTCTCTCTTGGCGTAGCGAAGACGAGCTCCGCGCGGCGGCCATCGACCGCGCCGAACGCTGGGCCACCAAACCGGCCGACAAAGAAGCGGTGTGGGGCATTGCCGATACGTTTCGCACCGAAGCCGGTTGGCACGTCAGTCATCGAGAGGGCGCGTCGCACCGGGAGTTGTGGGCCATGGCCGGGCGCGCCAATCAGATCCTGGAACGCTGGTACGCACCTTTTCTCGACTTCGAAGACCACCGCTGGGAAGACTGGAAGATCGAAAAAGGCAACACGATCGCAGCGGAACAGACCAATCCTTCGACCTATCGCAGCCCGGTGCTCGAACACCGGATCATCGTCTGGCCCAAAGGCCCGGTGCGGGCGGCGTGGGGGTCGATCGCAGCGCTCTTGGCGATCCTGCCGTTTATTCTCGAGCGACGATCCAAGCGCTGAAGAGATCGGAAAAAACGGTTGCATGGTCGTGGTGCCGACGCACCAGGGCCCGCCGCTCGAGCTCGGCGAGAGCTTGACCGTCAACCAACGACGAACCGGTCGCCAAGACTTCCAGCACCCCTCGTTCACGATCGCTGCTGTGCGACCAGAAATTTTGAAAGACCTTGGCCGCTTCCGGGGTCGCGCGCCCACGTGCCCAGGCGGCGCGTTGCAACGGGTCGTCGATCCCGGCGCGGTGTGCATCGTAGAGGTGATAAGCGAGCAGTTGCACGAAGTACGGGTGACGGCCCCCAGAGCGTTCGATCACGTCGATGTCGCTCGCATCGAAACGCACCTGGGTGCCCTCGAGCTGGCCGGCGAGCAGCGCCGCGACCTCGTGGGCTTCGAACGCACCGATGTCGCGCTCGGCGAAGATATTGAAGAACGGCGACGCCAAGATCTCCCGCCGCGCGTCGCCACCACCGGCTCGATCGAGCTCGAGCAAGCCGTAACGGCTCGCGGTGATGAAGACCACGCCTTGACCGCTCGCCAGGCTGCGTAGGGCACCGAAGAACGACAGATCGAGAGCGGGATTCTGCACCGCCCACTCGAGCTCGTCACAGAGGATCACCAGACGCCAAGCAGCCATCGTCAGGGCGTTCAAGACACGGCGCACCTCCGCGAAGGTGATCGGATCGCTGGCGCGTACCCGGTCGATCCGCTGGGTCAACGGGGCCTCGTCGACCACGTGGTAGAGAGCATCCAGAATCTCCCTCCACACCTCGTTCGGGGTCGCGCTTCCGAAAGCGAGAAAGTCGATCTCGACACACGCGGTTCGTGACGCGTCGAGACCGTGGGCAGCGAGCACGCGAGGATCCCTCACGTAGGCCAAGAACGACGTCTTGCCGATCCGTCGCTCACCTCGCACGGCACAGCTCTGACCGCTGGCGGCGAGCTCGAGAATCACCCGCGTGAGCTCGGCGCGACCATAGAAGAGCCCGGCATCGCGAATCCCCTGACGTTGCGCGAAAGGATTGGGCGCATCGATCATCACTAGGCCACGCTCCGCGAGGTGCTCAACGACGGGCCACGATGCACGAAATCGAGCCACAAACGCATCAGCTCCATACGAAAGAAAAGCTGTCCCCCGGTTTCGGTCAACAGGGCGCGACGCAGCAGACGTCGCGCCACGGCTTCGAGGTCGAATCCTCCGCGATCGCGCGCGGTGAGCAGCTGACTGATCCCGGGCAAGGTGCAGACTCCTTCACGGTCGAGAAGCTCTTTGAGGGTGAGCAGGAACAACCGTTCCGCGTCATCGGCTTCGTCCCACAGACGCGCGACATGGAGCTGGCCCTTGTCGACCACGCGGAGCGCCATGGTTTCGATGTCCTGCACCGTGACATAGACGATCCGCTCGTCGTTGCACACCTCGACCAGCTCGCGGGCCACCATCTGGCTGAAATGCGGATGACCACCGGTGAGCTGAAACACGCGCTCGACCGCCAGCGGATCGAATTCGAACCAGCCACGGGTCGGCCCGGTGAGCAACTCCTCTACCTCGGAGCGTGAAAACGAGCCGACGTCGAGCTGAACGGCGAGATCGAAGAGCGCGCTCCACGAGGGACCGGTGAGCTCGTCGAGACGGTGAGTGCCAGCGAACACGAAGCTGACACCGGTTTCGTGCTGCATGATGCTGCGAAAAAACGGCAGCACGCGCGGTGGCAAAAGCCCGTCGCGAATGCGCTCGGCGAGCACCTCGAATTCGTCGAAGACGAGCAGCAGACGCCGGTCGCCGAGCTCGGTTCGCGCCGCGCCGAGAAAGCCGCGACGAAACGCCGTGCCCGGGTCGCGGTCGAAATCCTCGGCCGTTGGCTCGTCGACCTCGATCCCAACGGTCGCCAGCTCGTCACGAACCATGGCCGTCATCTCGCGCAAAAACGCGCTCTCACCGCTCCCGAGCACCCCCTGGAGATCGACCATCGCACACACATAGCCATCGCCGAGCCGAGTCGACAGGCGACGCAGAATCGACGTCTTACCCATGCGACGCTGACCGGTGAGCACCATGACGTTGTCTTGGTTCACGCCTTCGAGACTGGCGGCGATCCGGGCGAAGATATCGGTACGGCCGATAAAGACATCACCCGGCAAGAGCGGCCGACCGACCACATAGGGATTGGGTTTGAGCGGCCGAAACTCCCGCGATACGGGCGCGCGTAGCGTGATCACATCGGCGAAACGGCGACTCTGACCGGCGCGCTCGAGATCGTCCCATTCGATGTGGAAGAGCAGCCGTAGTCGATCTCGCGCCAACGCTTCGATATGGAAATCGAGTCGGGCCGCTTGGGCACGCAACAGACTCGGCATTTCCTGCCAGGCGGCCAGCGGTCGGTAGCCTTCACCGGGTAGGAGCGTTACGCGAATGTTGTGAGCGTGCCCTTGGCCGGCATTGCGCAACCCGAGCACGACGCCGATCCGACGCTGCACGACCGCCGATTCGGTGTGCAGACGTACCTCGATCTGAGCTCGTTGGTGAATGTCCTCGAGCGCGGCGACGAGCAGGCTCCGCACCCGTGCGAAAGCGAGGGTCGCCATCGCGGTGGCGATGGCCGGATAGGAGTCATAGCGTCGCTCGAGCTCCTGTTGGATCGACACCGTATTGGCCAACGCTCGACCCAGAAAGAGAGCGCGATCCTCGGCGCCCGGAAGACGACCGATGTGTTCGAGCACGTCGAGAACCGAGTCGAAGCTCTCGAAGGGCGAGACGAAGGGCTGCTCGGGTTGCTCGGCGACCAGGTCGAGAAGGTCACAGAGCTCGCCGCGCAGAGCCGAGAGGTGGGCGATGCCCTCGGCACGAAACAAACCGAGGAAGAACCGATCCCGCGCGATGATCGACCAGGCGACGAGCTCGAAACCATCGATATCGGTGTCGTCTCGTTCGCCGGCCAAACCCGCCTCGAACCACGCGAGCCGCTCTTCGACGGCGACGATCAGCTCACGCCGCCCGGCCTCGCTATCGGCTCGCACATGAGGCAAAAGCGCGGCCGACAATCGAGCCATTTCGATTTGCGCTGGATGGATACCGGTTGGATGCGTCTCGAGCAAACGATTGAGACGTCTGAAGATCGCGCCCTTCTGCTCGATCGATTCGCGCTTAGTCTCACGTTTGATGATGTCGGCACTGTGCCCCAAATCGCTCGAGGTCCGTAACAACCGAATGATCCGACGCTCGGGTGAATGGTAGTGACGCATCACCACGAGCGCGCCGAGCAAAAGAAGAAGCAACCCGGCCCCGACCCACCAGAGCATCACATCCCCCGTCGGGCCAGAACCGAGGGTTCACAAACGTCGGTCGATTCGTTGGCCACCGCATCGAGCAAGGCCGCACGAAAACTCTCGGTGTCGTCGAAGCGATCGTCGGGACGGGCCGCCAGTACGCGTCGCATCACCGCTTCGAGCCGCGGGCGACCCGGCATCGGCGGCAGCTCGAACGGACGTCCCATCGCCAATTGAGTGAGACTCGCGAGCGGCGAGCCTCGTTTGACCACGCCACGACCGTAGAGCATTTCGAGGAGGACGATCCCCAGAGCGTAGAGGTCGGAACGCGCGTCGACACTCTTGCCGGCAAGCTGCTCAGGGGGCATATAGCCAAACGTACCGATCACCGTGCCATCGAGCGTGACCTTGTCGAGATCACCCATCGGATTGCCACCGACAGTCTCGCGCACCAGCTTGGCGACGCCGAAATCCACCACCTTCACCCGCCCTCGCGAATCGAGCATGACGTTGCCCGGTTTGAGGTCGCGATGCACCACCCCGCGAGCATGAGCGTGGGCGAGGGCATCGAGGATTTGATTGGTGATCTCGATCGCCACATCGACACCGAGCGTCTCGTGCACGTGGAGCCGGTCGCGTAACGAGCATCCTTCGACGATCTCCATCACCAGGTAGATGCCCTCGTCGTCGAATCCGGCATCGTAGACCGTGACGATATTGGGATGGGCGAGATGACCGCTGATCCGCACCTCGCGGTGCGCGCGCTGTAGGACCTGATCGGTCTTCTGGCGTTCGCTGAGCTGGACGACTTTGACCGCGACCGATCGTTTGATGAAGGTATCGATGGCGCGATACACCGTCGACATCCCGCCGTGGCCGAGACTCCCGACCACGCGGTATTTGCCACCGATCAGATGACGCGGCATACCCACCGGGACATGAGGCTTGGTTTCGGCTTCACCCGATGACGTGGAAGACACGAGCCATTTGGACAGGGTCGGCACCAGCTCGGGCGTATCGAAGATCGAGCTGCCGACGGGGCGCACCAGCACCACGTCGGCGATCCCACGAAGCAGTGGTGACAACGCGCCGTGATCCGAAAGAAGAATCGTGCGACAGCCCTGGTGATGGGGACCGAGTCGTTTCAACATCTCGGCACCCGACAGCCCCGGACGCGTTAGAAGCAGATCGGCGACCACGGCACGCACCTCGTTGGCGTTCACGGTCTGGAGCGCTTCTTGTCCACTCGTGGTTGCGAAGGTCGCGGCGGCAAAACCCGAGGCTTCGAGCGCGTCGTCGAAATCAGGCGTGCCGGCGTCACGACTGACGACGACGAGAGACGGCCGCCCCGCATGCAAAGATCGTTTCAGCATCATTTTTCCCTCCCATACTGCTTAACCATCGCCCGCCCGAGACACCCATCCATGTGTCCACCATGGACGGCTCATTGATAAAGCGCATCGGCAAGAGATTTCGGACCACGCGCGACCGATCGCGATCACGTGGCTCGCCTTGCTGCGACAGGGTCGCTTAGACAGAGTCGCTCAGACAGGGGGTTTGTCAAACCAGTTTGCCATCGTTGGCGCGTTGTCTATACTGATAATGGGAAATCACACACAGTGTTGAAGCTATGATCCAAGCCGACGGCCCGAGCTCACCACGTGACGACGTGGTCGTCGCCTTGCGTCAGGTGAGCTTCGGTTACGGCCGCGACACGATTTTGGACAAGGTCGACTTGACCATTCGCCAAGGCGATTACCTCGCGGTAATCGGCCCCAACGGTGGCGGCAAGAGCACCCTACTCAAGCTGATCCTCGGTCTCGAGACCCCATGGCGAGGCGAGATCGAACGACGGTTTCGCCGGCGCGGCGCGATCGGCTGGGTGCCACAATTCGCCGGCTTTGACCGGTCGTTTCCTCTGCGCGTGAAAGATGTCGTGTTGATGGGACGGCTCCATCTCCGCCCGCCTCTGCGTCGATATAGCCGTGATGATCGCGAGGCGGTGGCGGCGGTGCTCGATCGTCTCCATCTCGGCGATCTGGCGGCGGCGCCGGTGAGCGAGCTCTCGGGTGGTCAGCTCCAGCGAACCTTGATCGCCCGCGCGCTGGTCGGTGATCCCGAGCTCCTCTTGCTCGACGAGCCGCTCGCTTCGATCGATCGTCACACCCAGAGAATCCTGCTCGACGAGCTGGCGACACTGGCCCAGCGCATACCCGTGGTGGTGGTGACCCACGACTTGACCATCTTCAGTAACCATGTTCATCAGGTCGCGTGTGTCAATCGCGGCTTGCATTACCACAGCGGTGTGCTCAACCATGCGCATCTCGAAAGTCTCTATGGGGCTCCGGTCGAGTTGATCGCCCACGACGTACCGCGACGGGTGCTCGCCGGACACGATGACATCACCGAGCCCGATGACATCGGCGAGCACGATGACATCACCGAGCCCGACGACATCACCCGACACGCCGCCCCCGGAGAGCGATCGTCCGGTGAGTGAGATTCTCGGTCTCGGCTTGATTCAGAACGCGCTCCTCGCCGGCATGTTGGCGAGCATTCTGTGTGGCGTCATCGGTACGGTGGTGGTGGCCAAGCGGTTGGTGTTCATCAGCGGCGGGGTCAGCCACGCGGCGTTCGGCGGGCTGGGCATCGCCTATTGGGCCGGTTGGGATCCACGTCTCGGCGCGGCGGTGGCCGCCGTCGCTGCGGCGCTGCTTCTCGGTCGCGAGACCCGTGCCCGGCCGCACGATGCGGCGATCGGCATCCTGTGGGCGGTCGGCATGGCGATCGGCATCGTCTTCATCCACCGCACGCCGGGCTACGCACCGGATCTGACCACCTATCTCTTCGGCAACATCCTCACCGTGAGCCGTGGCGACCTCATGCTCACCACGCTGGTCGCGGCCATCGTCTTGCTGACCCTGGTTCTGCTCCGTAAGGAAATCGTCGCGGTGGCCTTCGACGACGCCTTCGCCACCGTGCAGGGCGTCGGTGTGCGCTGGGTCTCGGCGCTGCTGATGGTCCTGATCGCGCTGTCGGTGGTCGTCTTGATCCAGGTCGTGGGCATCATTCTGGTGATCGCCCTGCTCACCATTCCAGCGGTCATCAGCCGTATCCTGGTGGTGGGTTTCGATGCCTTGGTGATCGTGGCGACCGTGGTCGGGCTGGTGATCTCCCTCGGTGGTCTGGCGGTGTCGTACCAGCTCGACCTGCCGTCGGGACCGACGATCGTCTTGCTCGGCGCCTTTCTGCTCGCATGTGTCGAGATCGGCCGACGGATCGTTGTGAACCGACGCTGAACCACCCGCAGGGGCACACGCCGATCGCATACACTGGTCGCAGTGCTCACCGTCAATCGCCCGATCCTGCCGCGCTTCGTCCGCCGCACCCATCGCCGTCTGTGGCGTCATCTCCTGCCACAACCCAAGGGCGTGGTCTACCACGAGGGCTACGGCATCGCGTTGCCGACCATGCCCGCCGACCATCTGCGCGCCGAACGCATCCTGGCGTTTCTCGCCGCCGAAGGGCTGGTGACACGACGCACCGTCCACCAACCGCATATCGCCTCGATGGCGACCGTGAATCGGGCGCACGACGACGACTATCTCGACAGCTTGAACGACCCGGCGACGCTGGGTCGGATCATGGGCGCCGAGCTCACGCACGACCAAACCGATCGCTTGCTCGACGCCGAGCGTCTCCATACCGGCGGCACGATTCTCGCGGCCCGTCTGGCGCTTCAGCGTCACACCACGATGCTCAATCTAGGCGGTGGCTTTCACCACGCGGGACCCGATTATGGCGGTGGCTTTTGCATCTTCAACGATGTCGCCATCGCGATCGAAGATGCGCGCGCCACGGGTTTCGACGGGCGCGTGCTGGTGATCGATCTCGACGTGCACGACGGTGACGGCACCCGCGCCATCTTCGCGCGCGACGACAAGGTGCATACGTTTTCGATCCACGCCGCGCCGTGGGACGACCGGGCCCACGACGCCGTGGCCGACACCTCGATCGCCCTCGGCTCCGACGTCGACGACGACACCTACCTCGGTGCGCTCCATCGTTCGCTACCAGCGATCGTCGCCGCGGTACGCCCGCGTCTGACCTTCTACCTCGCCGGCTGTGACCCGGCGCACGACGATCTGCTGGGAAACTGGCGGATCTCCGATCAAGGCATGCTGGCGCGTGACCGTTTCGTGATGGAGACTCTGCGCTCGGAGCGCAAGCACAGCTCGGTGGTGATCGTCTTGGCGGGTGGCTATGGACCCCAAGCGTGGCGCTACACGTCTCGGTTCGCCGCCGAGCTCTTTCTCGGCAAAGTCGTCGAGCCACCGTCGACCGAAGAGATCACCCTCGAGCGCTATCGTTACATCGCCAGCCTGATCGACCCCGCCGAGCTCAGCGGACGTGACGACGACGCCTTCGCGATCACCGAAGACGATCTCATGCTGCCCGGCTGGGGCAATCAACGCGAGCACCGACTGCTGTCGTTCTACACCAAGCACGGTATCGAGCTGGTGCTCGAGCGGAGCGGGATCTTCGACCGGCTACGCGACCTCGGCTATTTTCATCCGACTCTCGAGCTCGACCTCTCCGATCCCACCGACCAAACGGTGCGAGTATGGGATGCCGAGGACCGGCGCGATGTCTTGGTCGAGCTGCGACTACGACGCGACCGGCGCACCCTCCCCGATATGGAGCTGCTCCGGATCGAATGGCTTTTGATGCAAAACCCCCGGGCTGCGTTCACCGACAGACGACGCAAGCTTCCCGGGCAAACCTACCCTGGTCTCGGCATGGCCGCCGACATGGTCGCGCTGCTCACCGTGGCGTGTGAGCGACTCCATCTAGACGGACTGGTCTTCGTGCCGTCGCAATTCCACATCGCCGCGCCCTGGCATATTCACCAGCTCGTTTTCGTCGAGCCCGAAGCGGAGGTACGCTTCGCGACACTCAGCGAGTTCTTCGCCAATGTACCGTTGGCCACTGCGAGCCACGCCATCGCGGCGGGCGAGGTGATCGACCGGACGACCGGCGAGCCCTACCGCTGGCAGCCGGCACCGATGGTCTTCCCGGTCAGCGAGCGTCTCGAGAGCTGGCTCGAGGAAAGTCGCGAGTCGACCGATACGATGCCCACACCCGACCTCTATTGGCAACGCGGATCATGAGTCGAGCCAAGCTATTCGCCGCCCTGGCGTTCTTTATCGTCACCCTGCTCGCCACGCGATGGGTCTACGAAGAGCATCGTCTGCTCTACGACACCGACGCTTCATTTCATCTGGCGATCGGACAGCTCTACGCCGAGCAGGGCTTTGTCGACACGCTGCCACAGCTCCGTTTCAGCCTGTTGCGCGATGGCTTTGGCGACAAGGAATTCCTCTTCCACGCGCTGCTGGCGCCTTTCGCGGCCCAGGACGATGCAGCGGTCGGCGCACCGATGTCCGGAGGCCGCTGGGCGCTGGCGTTTTTCAACGCGCTCGTGCTCACCGTGGTGGCGCTCGCCGCGATGCGCGCGGTCGGTTGGTGGGGCGTGCTCGTTCCGCTGATCCTGATGGTCGCGGCGCCGGAGTGGAATTGGCGACTGATTCGCCTACGCCCTGAGCTGTGGTCGCTGGCGCTGTTGAT
The DNA here is from genome assembly GCA_039184055.1 of Acidobacteriota bacterium. Classification (GTDB taxonomy): domain Bacteria; phylum Acidobacteriota; class Thermoanaerobaculia; order Multivoradales; family J023; genus JBCDBH01. The sequence goes on along the minus strand of JBCDBH010000001.1, from coordinate 29,597 downwards.
CGTCGGTTTGTGGGCGGCGGCGAGCCGACGCGCGCGACTGCTCGGTGCCGTCGCGCTGCTTTATACGCTCGGCTATACGGCGTTTCACGCCTTCGTCGGTCTGATCGGGCTGATCGTCTTGTGGTGGGCGTGGTCACGCCGACGGATCGAGTGGCCACTCGTGCTCTACACCGGGCTGGGTGCCGCCGTGGCCCTGGTGATCCACCCTCACTTCCCGACCAATCTCGAAGTGTGGGTGATTCAGAACATCGACTTCTTTCTCGCCAAGGGCAGTCTCGATGTCGGCACCGAGATCCTCCCCAACACCACCGCCATCGCGCTGACGCGCAATCTCGGCTGGTGGCTGGGTTTGTTGGTCGTGTGGTTCGCGTCGACGCCACGACAGGACGACGAGCCTCGAACCGACGATCTTCAGAACGACGAGGTCGATGACGACACCAACCGTCGGCTCGCCGAGGCTTTCACCATCGCGACGATTGCGTTCGGCATCCTCTATCTCTTGATGTCGCGCTTTTCGCTCTATGCCCTTCCGCTCACCACGCTGGCGGTGCTCTTCACCCTTCGCGCGCGTGGCCGCCGGCTCGGCGCCTGGCTGATACTGCCGGGCCATCGACGGGTGCCCGTGGTGTTGGCCGTCGTCCTGATCGCGGTGGTGAGTCTGCCGTCGGCCGGGCGGGAATGGTCACGCTTCACCCATCGCGCCAACGCCGGCCCCGAGGACGTCCGTTTGGTGGAGCGTAAGGATTTCGCCGCGGCGTTACCGGACGGCGCGCGGGTGGTGGCGCCGTGGGGGCAAACCGCGCTCTACATGCTCTGGGCGCCCCACGGGCGCTATCTCAACGTGCTCGACCCGGTGTTCATGGCTCGCCCTCACCCCGAGGCACACCAAGCCCAAGATCGGATTTGGCAAGCCATCGAGCCCGACATTCCCCTCGCCACGGTGACGACGCTCGACAGCCAGTTCATCGCCTATTCCCTGGTCGGCCGACCGGCGCGTTTGACCCGTCGTCTCTTCGCCGATCCCCGGGTTAAGGTGCGGCACAACTACAACAATCTGCTCTTCGAGATTCTCGACGACAGCAATGACGACTTCGTGCTCGATTGGCGACTGGTGCCGGCGAGCGCCAGCTTGCCACCCGACAACACGGTCTCGCTGGACGGCTGGCCACGCTACCCCCGCGCGCGGACGCCCCAAGGCCAGCGGGTCGAAGGCTTTGTCGACGGCAGCCGGGTCGGCGCGGTCGATCATTGCCTGGGCTTTGTCCGTGACGAGGTCGTCGACGCCGACACGCGGATCCACTGGGCGCTCGCACCGTGGGGACCGACACGGCTATGGCTGAACGGCGAGCCGATGATCACGGTCGAAGACAGCATGCACGCCGCCCTCGGTGAAGAGGTGATGCTTCCGGTGACGTTGACCGCGGGCCGCCACCGTCTCACCGTGGTGACCTGCGCCGATACCGAGCCCGACGCCATCACCCCGGGTCACGTCGGCTTTTATCTGCTCGAACGTGCGCGCGAAGCGATCAATACGGCCCCTCCCGAGACGCCCCGGTGATCAACCGCGCGCTGCGGTTACGGGTAACGTAATTCCACCCCCACTGCACCAAGACCAGAATGCGATTCTGGAACTCGGTGAGATACATCAGGTGGATAAAGAGCCAGGCGAGCCAAGCGAAGGCACCACCAAAGCGGATCGAACCATCGGCCCCGACCTCGGCCACGGCCCGGCCACGACCGATCGTCGCCATATTGCCTTTGTCGACATAGCGGAACGGTCGACTCGGGCGCTCCTGACCACGCGCCAGGATCGCCTTGGCGGCGTACCGCCCTTGTTGCATGGCGACCGGCGCCAAGCCGGGAAGCGGTGCATCGTCCTGGTCGAAACGCGCCATATCGCCGATCACGAAAACCTCGGGTCGACCCGCGAGCGTGCAATCCGACTCGACGATCACCCGCCCCGCGCGATCGAGCTCGGCGCCGCTCTGTTCGGCCAAGGCGGTGGCGAGCTTCGACGGTCGCACCCCGGCGGCCCAAAAGACATTGGTCGTGTCGATGCGAAGCTCACCACCGTCGATCCGGGCCCGCACGCCGTCGTCGTCGATCGTCTCGACCATGGCTTGGGTCACGACCTCGACTCCGAGCTGTTCGAGATCGCGGCGGGCACGGGCCGACATATCGTCGTGAAAAGCGCCGAGCAACCGAGGTGAGCCTTCGAGCAGCACGACCCGCGTGTTCTCGACGTGGGCGTTGCGGAACTCGCCTCGCACGGTGCGATACGCTACCTCGGCGATGGCCCCGGCGAGCTCGACACCCGTCGGTCCACCGCCGACGATGACAAAGGTCAGCATGGCGGCGCGACGTGCGTCGTCGGCGGTGCGCTCGGCGTCCTCGAAGGCGAGTAAGACGCGGCGACGAATCTTCGTCGCGTCTTCGATCGACTTGAGCGACGGCGCGCGCTCTTGCCACTCCGTCTCGTGACCGAAATACGAGGTGCCGGCTCCAGCGGCCACCACCAGAGCGTCGTAGTCGAGCGCTTCGCCATCGTGCAGACGAACCTGGCGGTTCTCGAGATCGAGATTCGATACGTCACCCAACAAGGTGGTGACGTTGTCGTCACCCTTGAACAACGCGCGGAGCGGCACGGCGATATTGGCGGGCGACAGGCCACCGGTGGCGACCTGGTAGAGCAGAGGTTGGAACAGGTGGTGGTTGCGCCGATCGATCAAGGTGACTCGCGCCCGCTTGTTGGCCAGCTTGCGCGCCGTCGAAAGACCACCGAACCCCCCACCGATGATCACCACATGGGGAATGTCGGCGGTCATGCGCTGGCCTCGTCGAGCGACCCTAAAAACGCGGCGAGCGCCTGCTCGAACGCCTCGGGCTGATCGATCCACGGCCAATGACCCGCCTCGTCGATCGCCACGATCTCGATCTCGGCGTCGGCCAAGTGACCACGCGAACGCGCGGCGGTGCCTCGTGGCGACCCGTAGAGGTAGATCGCGGGGATCCCGAGGGCGGCCAGTCGCAGAGCCAAGTTCTCCTGCTCCGACACCGCCACGAGCTCACGGGCATCGCGATGAAAGGTACGAGGATCACAGAGCTGGAGACTGGCGAAATAGGTCCGCAGGGGCAGGTCGTCGACCCCGGCGGCGTAGACCTCCCGACGCATCCCTTCGAAGCCCGACGCGACGAAATCCGCGAGCTCCTGAGCGGCCATCGGCCCACTAAAAGTGCAATCGTCGACGGTGACATTGCCCTCGATATTGAAGAAGGCACGCGTTCTCTCGGGCGCACGCTCGGCAAACGCGGTACCGATGGCGCCACCCATCGAATGCCCCACGATCACCACCGGCCCGTCGGTCTGGGTAGCTGACCAGCGCGCCAGAAGATCAGCGTGCCCGTCGAGCCCGATCGGCGCATCGGGCCACGGGCTCTTGCCGTAGCCGGCCAGATCGGGCACCAACAACGACCAATCGGCCAGACTCGGCATGCTGAACAAGGATTCGAAGCCGAGCCCGGATTCGCCCAGCCCATGAATAAAAAGGAGCGTTCCCTTGGCATCGGCGACCCGGCGCCGACGCACGAAGAGATCACCCGCGAAGAGTTGCTCGAATGGATTCGTGGTCATGCTTGCATTGTCTTCCAAGGTCACGAAGCGAGCAAGCCCAGGGAGTCACCCGATGATACCGTCGTCGCTGTTCTTCTCATGAGGATTCAGCGATGCTCGATCTCCCATTCCGCTCCTCTTTGTCACGAGTCGCCTGGCTCTTCTTGGGGATCTCGTGTTGGCTCGTCACGATGTCGACGGCTCCTCTATCGGCCGCGACGACCATCCCCCTGTCAGACAGCCCATGGGCCGATGAAGCCACGTTCGGCGCCAGCGCCCAGACGGTGCTCGAACGCGCCGCGGCGGTGCTTCCCGCCATCGACAACCCCTACGGCGCCACGGTCCTCTGGCAAGAGGCGACGATCCATTTCGATCCCGAAGGCCGTCAGACCTACCGCAAACGGGTGATCTACCGTCTCGACAGTCGAGCCGGTCTCGAGCACTGGTCGACCGTTCACGCGCTCTACGCGCCCTGGCATCAAGCGCGCCCGACGCTGCGCGCCCGGGTGATCACCCCCGACGCGACGGTCCGTGAGCTCGATCCGAGCACGCTTTCCGAAGCCCCCGCCGTCGAGCACAGCCCCGACATCTTCAGCGACGCCCGCGTTCTCCGCGCTCCGCTCCCCGGTCTCCGCGTCGGCGCGGTGGTCGAGACGTGGTCCGAGGTGCGCGACCTCGAGCCCTTTTTCGCCGCTGGCACCACCGGGATGGAGTACCTCGTCGGCAGAGGCCCGCGCCCCCGCGCCGGCCGTTTGATGATCGATGGCTCGACCCGTCTGCCCCTGCGCTTCGGCGTTCGTAAAGCCGCCGGTCTCGAACCGATTCGTACCGTTCAGGGAGATCGCATCCGGCTCGTTTTCGATCTCGCCGACGTCCCCGTCACCACGCCTCCCGAGTCTTTTTTGCCACCGACCGAGGCCCGCTGGCCGGCGGTCAACTGGTCGATCGGTGCGGACTGGCAGAGCGTCGCGCGCGCCTACGCCGCGATCGTCGACCGACGGATCACCGACGCGGGCGTCGAGCGTTCCCGCGCCCCCGCCACCACGTCGACCGACCGCACGACCCGAATCGCCGAGCTGCTCGCCATACTGCACGACGAGGTCCGCTACACCGGGCTCGAGCTCGGTGAAGCCAGCCTGGTGCCGGCGTCTCCCGAGGAAGTGCTGCGCCGTGGCTATGGCGACTGCAAAGACAAATCGACCCTGCTCGTCGCCTGGTTGCGTGACCTCGGGATCGACGCCCACGTCGCCCTGCTCCGCGCCAGTCTCGGGCGCGATGTCGAACCTCAGCTCCCGGGTCTCGGGACTTTCAATCACGCCATCGTCTATGTTCCGGGCACTGGCGATGCGCGACCGCTGTGGATCGATCCAACCGTGCCCACCGCCCAGGTCGGTGTGCTGCCAGCGGCCGACCAGGGGCGTTTCGCCCTCGTCGCCGCACCCCAGACGACAAAGTTGATTCGCACCCCACGAAGCGACTCCCAAGACAATCGCACCGAAGAGCGGCGGCGAATCGAATTGGCCGATTGGGGGCTGGCCACCATCGTCGAGACGAGCCACTACACGGGCGTCATCGAGCTGGCGATGCGTGAGTCGTTCCGAGGCGCTGGCCCGGGCGAGGTGACGGAGAATCTCTCGACCTACGCCAGCGGTGAATACCTCGGCGAGCTCATTACCCATCGTCTGCTCGCCGCCGATGACGTGTCTCGGCCCTTCGGTATCGAGCTCGAAGTCGGCGACAGCGAGCGCGCCAGCACCGAGCTCGAACGAGCCACGGTGGCGATTCGGCTCGACTCCCTGATCGACGTTCCCGAGCCGCTGCTGGCCGACGACGACTCGCCAAGGATCGCCGACTTTCACAATCCGTTTCCACGGATCACGTCGTGGCGGTACGAAATCGTGCCCCCAGTCGGCATGTCGGTACGCGAGCTGCCGGCGAGCGGTGTCGAGAGCCTGGGAGCCACCACGCTGCATCAAACATGGAGCGAGCGTGACGACGGCGTGGTGACCGCCGAGCTGAGCTTCGACACCGGTGTCCACCGGCTCGATCCCGAGACCTTTGTCGCCACCCGTACCGCTTTGCGCGAGCTCCGTGAACGCGACGCGATCGTGCTCCACTTCGACCACGACGCCAGAGCCTTGCTCGACAGCCGCGCCACCGTCGAGGCGCTCGCGCTCTATCGCCGACTCGTCGAGCAACATCCAGATGAAGCGATTCACGGGATTCGCTTGACGCACGCCTGGCTCGACGCGGGCATGGGTCTCGCCGCGCACAAGGAGGCGAAGCGCCTCGTCGAGGTCTTTCCCGACGAGCCACTCGTCCATTGGACCCGTGGCTGGGTGTCGACCACCGACGCAGCTGGTCGTCGGTTTGGCGACGGCTTCGACCGCGCCGGCGCGATCACCGCCTATCGACGCGCCCTCGAGCTCGACGACGAGCACCGGCTCAGCCTGCTCAATCTCGCCTTCGTGCTCGAACGCAACGACGCCGGCGTGCTCCACGGCCCTGGCGCCGAGATCGACGAAGCGCTCGACATCTATGACCGGCTCGACGTGCTCGACCCGGACCTGGTGCCACGCTATAACCAGGCGCTCGGCCTCTACGACCGTGACCGGCTCGACGAGCTCACCGACTTGGCGCGTCGTACACCCGCGATCGACAACGCCGATCTATGGGAAACGCTGGCCCTGGCCGCCGCCGGCCGTACCGAAGAAGCCACGGCGCGACTCCGCGGAAACAACGCCGAACGATTCCGCGCAGTGCTCTCGAACGTGGTGCAACGGCTCACCGAAGCGGGTCGTTTCAACGCCACGGCGGATCTCTTCCGAACGTTCGCGACGGATCGTGATGCATCCGCCGCCGGACGCGTCGCCGAGCTCTACGACACCGTACGCACGGTCGACGAGCTCCGCGCCCAGCTCACCGATCGACCGAGCGCACCGCTCGAACGCTTCTTCCTGCAAATCGGTGGTTTCGATCCGATGACCGACGAGAGCCTCGAGCAGCTCTTTCACCCGCGTATCGTCGATGACGCGTTGCGCAGCCGAGCCGAGGATCCAGATTTTCTCGGCGGCCAATCGCCCGAGATGCTTCGTCTTTTATTGAGCACCGTGCGCTGGATCGACGACGGCAATGACGCCCACGGTCATCGGCTGCGATTTACCGTCGATGTTCCCGGTTTCAGCGAGGCCTCACCGGCATTTTTCGTCAGTCGTCATGAAGGTCGCTGGGTGATCACCGCCTTCGACGACGCCCCGTGGCTGCTCGGTCGCGAAGCGCTCGATCGCTTGGAATCGGGCGACGTCGACGGCGCCCGACAGTGGCTCGACTGGGCGCGGGATCTCTTTCCCGCAACCAGCCATCCCGGCGATCCGCTGGCGCGCGAGCCCTTCGTCGAGGTGTGGCGCCATACCTCCGAAGCGACCGACGAGCGTATGCGGATCGCCGCCTCCATCCTGATGCTCGGCGATCTGCCCACCAGCGACGACGCGCTGCCTGTTCTTCGCCGGGTGCTCGACGACGCGTCCGTCGATGAACAGATTCGCCAGTGGGTGGCGGTCGCCCTCTTCGACTTCTATTCGTGGACCCTCGACCACGACGAAATCATGCCGCTCGCCGAACGACTCCGGGTCGCCGAACCGAACTCGCGAATCGCCACCTACCGGCTGGCGCGCGCCCTGGCCGCCACGGATCAAAGCGACGCGTTGACGATCCTGCACCGCGAGATGTCGCGCAGCGACGACTTCGCCACCAGTCTCGTCGATCTCGTCCGCGCGGTGCACCAAAAAGACACGGCACGCGTGCGATCACGGGTCACCGAGCTCACCACCCCGGCCTGGTTGGGTGATGAAGCCGCCGTCGCGTGGCTCGCCACGGTGCTCAACGAACAGGCTTGGACGCTGCTCTACGACAACGCGATGGCCAGCACCGCGATCGTGGTCGCCGAACGCGGCGCCGAGCTCACCGACTACCGTATCCCCACCATCCTCCACACCCTGGCGACCGCCTACGCCCTCGACGGCCAGGCCTACGCGGCCCATCGAACCATCCGCCAGGCGATCGAGCTCGCCGACCTCACCGCCGGCGATTGGATCGTATTCGGTCGTCTCGCCGAGCTCTTCGATCTCCCCGCCGAAGCACGCGAGTACTACCAGCGGATCCCCGAACCGCCCGAGCCACGTCTTTCGACCTGGGCCCTGGCCCAGAGTCGCTTGCAAGCCCTGCGCTGACGATCCCGCACCGGCGCAATTGCCCTCTCGACAACCTACACGGTGCCGCTGAGCGTCGCTCGAACCGACACTAATTGCCAGTCTTGCATATGCACGATAAGCAATTAGAATGATGGACGACATCGAAGGAGTCACGGAAAGTCGAGCCGGATAAAGGTCTCTCGGTCATCCCCAAAACCGAAGGACCATCCGGCACAAGGGTCGACCATCTCGCGGGTTCCCCCTGGAAGCCGTCGACCCACGACCGATCCGCCGCGTCGTTCCCGACGGACGACCGGCTCTTTTGTCGACCGCTGCCGAACAACGCTCAGGGAGATCGTCGTATGTCCGAGCCCAGACCCGTGCCGAGCCGTCGCGAGCTCGTCCGTGGAGGCGCCGCCACGGCGGTAGCCGCCACGGCGCTCGCTACCCTCCCCACCGCCGCCACCGCCCAACGCCCAAGCGTGTCGATGCGGTCCACCGACCGCCCCCGCACTCTCACCGCCGCGCTCCCCGCGCCTCCCGATCTCGGGGTGATCGTGCACAACCGCTGTGCCTTTGGCCCGCGACCCGGTGACGTTGCCGCGTTTCAGGCTCTCGGTAGCGACGACACCGGTCGATTGACCGCCTGGGTCGATCAACAGCTCGCCCCGGGGTCGATTCCCGACGTCGACGTCGACAATCGGCTGAGCGCGGCTGGTTTCACCACGCTCGGTAAGAGCCTGACCGAGCTTTGGGCCGACCACGTGGTGGCCAATCCACCGTGGGAAGTGCGCATGCAGCCGCTCTGGGAAACCCGCGCCGCTACCTGGATTCGCGCGGTGTACAGCGAGCGCCAGTTGCTCGAGGTGTTGGCGTCGTTCTGGCACGATCACTTCAGCGTCTTTGGACCCGACTATTGGATCGGCCCGGTGTTCGTGCACTACGACCGCGACATCATCCGCGCGCATGCCCTGGGCAATTTCCGCACCTTTCTCGAAGCGGTCGCGACCTCGAACGCGATGCTCTACTACCTCGACAACTACACCAGCTCGGACGCCGGCCCGAACGAGAACTTCGCCCGTGAGCTCTTCGAGCTCCACGCCATGGGCGCCGAGAACTACCTCGGTGTGATGTCGCAACAAGACGTCCCGCTGGACGGCAACGGCATTCCGGTGGGCTATGTCGACGGTGATGTGTTCGAGGCCACCCGTGCCTTTACCGGTTGGACGATCTCCAACGATTCGAACAATCCGGACGTCGGCAATACTGGTGAATTCCACTACCGCGCCGACTGGCACGATCGCTTCCAGAAATACGTGCTCGGCGAGTTCATTCCGTCGGATCAACCACCGCTCAAAGACGGTCGCGACGTGCTCGACCGGCTCGCCAACCACCCGGGCACGGCGCGTCATATCGCCGGCAAGCTCTGTCGTCGTCTGCTCGGCGATGATCCGCCGCAGTCCATCATCGATCAAGCCGCCACGGTCTTCGCCGGAGCCGTCGCCGCGCCGGATCAGATCGCCCAAACGGTGCGGACCATCCTGCTCTCGACCGAATTCCAGAGCACCTGGGCCGACAAGATCAAACGCCCCTTCGACATCGTCGCCAGTGCCCTACGAGCCGGCCAGGCCGACTTTCCCTTCGTGCTCGGCGACAGCGACTACGACTCGTTCTCGTGGCGTTTCTCGCAGACCGGGCAAGAGCCTTTCACCTGGCGCGCGCCGAATGGCTTTCCCGATCATCGCGACGCCTGGACCAGCGCCTCACCACGGGTGATGAGCTGGCGCATGGTGAATTGGCTGGTCGACGTCACCGACGACAGCGACAACTTCTACCTCGACGTGCTCGCTCAGACCCCGGCCGGCGTGCGTTCGGCCACCGAGCTGGTCGACTTCTGGATCGACCGCATCCATAGCCGCACCCTGCCGGCGGGTGAACGCGCCGAGCTGATCGACTTCATGGCCCAGGGTTACAACCCGACCTTCGATCTGCCGCTCGACACCGACGACGACATCCAAGAGCGTCTGCGCTCGCTGATCGGCCTGATGTTCATGAGCCCATCTTTCCTGTGGCGTTGAGGAGATTCGACATGTGCAAAACCACCCGACGCGGATTCTTGATGGGTTGCTCGACCGCCATTGCTGGCCTGGCTGGGGCACGCTTTTCCAATCTGGCCTTCGCCGATACGAACGGCGGTAACAACGACGAGCTCTTGGTGATCATCTTCCTGCGGGGCGGCATGGACGGTCTCAACGTCGTCTTGCCGATCGACGGCAGTGATCGCGGCTTCTACGAGACGGCTCGCCCGAACATCGCGGTACCGCTCACCGGCCCGAACGCCGCTTTGCCGATCAATGCGCAATTCGGCTTTCACCCGGCGATGTCGCCGCTAGTGAACCTCTACCAAGACAATAAATTGTCACTCATCCACGCGGTCGGCCACGACGATGTCGGTCGGAGCCATTTCGACGCCATGGAGCAAATCGAGCTCGGCACGCCGGGCACGGTCAGCTCGACCACGGGCTGGCTCACCCGTCACGTGCAGAGCGCCAACAACCTGCCGCCGGACATCGTCATGCCGTCGTTGGCGGTGGGCAATCTGCAGCCGACGTCGCTGCTCGGCGATTACGACGCCGTCAACATGGAAGACGTCGGTCAATTCAATCTCGAGACCGGTCCGTATATGTGGCGCGACGCGCAACGGCTGGCCCTGCGTCATCTCTACGAAGGCGACAGCACGTGGCTGCACGTCAGCGGTGTCCAGGCGCTCGACGCCGCCGACATCATCGAGCTGAACGTGGCGGGCGGCTATACACCGTCGAATGGCGCGGTGTATCCGAGCTCGTCGTTTGGTGAGCATCTGCGCACCGTCGCGCAAATGGTCAAGCTCGGGCTCGGGTTACGGGTCGCCACGATCGACCTCGGTGGCTGGGATACGCACAACGGTCAAGGCAACGACGGGGGCGGTTATTTCGCCGGTCTGCTCGGTGAGCTGGCGGCGGGGATGGAGGCGTTCTATCTCGACCTCGACGGCTCGGGCGCGAACAATTACACGTCGAAGATGACCACGGTGGTGAAGAGTGAGTTCGGTCGTCGTTTGACGCAAAATGCCGATAACGGCAGCGATCACGGGCACGGCAATTTGATGATGGTGATGTCGGGCAACGCCACGGGTGGCGTTCACGGCACGTGGCCGGGGCTCGACAATGGTCAACTCTACGATGGCGCCGATCTCGCGGTGACCACTGATTTTCGTCAGATCCTCGCGGAGATCTTGATTCGCCGGATGGGCAACCCGCGTCTCGGTGTGGTGTTCCCGGGCTATCAGGGGTATGCGCCGCTCGGAGTGGTGAGTGGGACGGATTTGCCGCCGGATTATTCGGCGGGGCAGATTCTCTTCGAGGATGACTATGAGAGTGGCGATCTCTCGGCTTGGTCTTCGGCGGTGACTGGATAAAACGGTAGAGGTCGCTAGGCGGTTGTTACGGCTCCCCACTCTCATCATCCCGGGTCGATCGGATGAAGATCATGCCGATGTCACGGGGGCCTTGGGCTCGGGTGTGAGGGTGGGGAGCCTGTGTTTTGTTTGGTTGGTTTGGCTGGCTGGCTGGCGCGTGCACACGGCTTCTCCCGTGGGGGCCTACGCTCTCTAGCAGCGGCTCCCCACGGGAGGAGCCTGGACGTCATCCGCAGGGTGCTCCAAAGGGCAATGTTTGATGTTTGCTACGGCATCCGTGGCGGGAGCCTGGACATCATTCGCGTCAGTGTTTCCGAGGCAGCCTGCGGTGTTCGCTACCGGAACGTAACTGGAAACCCACGTTGAATCACAACGTTTGCTGATTGGGCGCGATCAGGGCTCGATCACTTCCAATCTGACGCTTTCGATCGGGATTTCGATTTCGGGGGCGCCTTCCGTGGCGGTTTCGAGTAAGGGGGCGGCTAGGAGGGTGAGGACGAGATGACCGTCTCGGGTGCGGCTTTCGGGGTAGAAGCGGGCGAGGGTGGTGCCGAGGTCGAGTAGGAAACCGTTCTTGTCGCCCGCGGCCTCGGGGCCGCTGGGGAAGAAGCCGACGTCGCCGACGTAGTGAGGGTCGTCGATCGGGGTGTCTAGGGTGGCGTCGGGGCGGTTGAGGAAAACGCGTACGCTGGCTTGGGCGGTGGGGGTTTGCACGCCTTCGAGGCTGAGACGGAGGGTGGTGTCGGTGTCGTTGTGGTGGCGCATGATCGCTTCGACGAGGGTGTCGTCGAGGGGCAGGCGGACGGTGACGGGCTGGCCAGAGGTGATGGCGCGTTCGGCGGCGACGACGACGCTTGTTGGCGCTGATTTGTCATCGGCCTGACTGGCTTCGGGTGTGGTGTGGTCGTCTACCGATTCGCCGACTGCGTTGGTGTCGACGACTGTCGACTCGTCGGCCTGAGGAACATCGTTCGCGTCGGGCTCGGGTGTTTCGGCGCACGCGAGTAGAAAGATGGAAGCGAGAATCAAGAGTCGAATGGCATTACGCATACTTACCTCCCCTCACAGCTTACCAACGCGTGGTGAACGGTTCGATAGACTCTAGGTGTCCGATTCGATCGACAACCGTGGAGGGACGATATGACCATTCGGCGCCTTGTTTGGCATGTGCTTTGGATCGCGGTGATGACCTTTGGCGCGGTGACGCCCGTGATGTCGGCGGAGGTCAATTTGGCTTCGGTGACCTGGCCACCGTTCAGCGATGAACCGGACGCCTCTCGCTTTGCCATCGATTTGGTGCACGAGGCCTTGTCTCGCGCCGGTTATGAGGCAGCGACGTCGATCGTCCCGGCGGGTGAGCTCACCCGTGAGCTCCGGCTCGGGAAGTATGCGGGAAGCCCGGCGTTGTGGCGCAGCACGGACCGTGAAGCCTTCATGCTTTTCTCGGATCCATATCTCGAGAATCGACTGATTCTCGTCGGTCGCAAAGGCACCGCGGTCGACGCCGCTTCGCTCGGCGCTCTGACGGGCAAGAAGGTCGCGATCATCGAGGGCTATGCCTACGGTGAGGAGCTCGACAACGCCAAGGATGTGACCTTTGTCGCGGGGCGTGACCACCAGCAGAGCCTCGAACGGCTGCTCGGTGAAGAGGTCGATTTCATGTTGGTCGATGAGCTGCTGATGCAATATGTGTTGCAGCATCAGGCGACGGAAGCTGAGCAGTATCTCGCCATCGGCACGACACCGCTGATCAGCCGCTCGCTTCATTTCGCGGTGCGGATGGACGCGAAGGAAGCGCGTCTGATGATCGAGGCCTTCAATGAAGAGCTGCAAGACATGATCGGCGACGGCACCTACAACCGAATTCTCGGTTTGGCCTGGATTCGCGCCGATGTCGACGGTGACGGCGGGCTCGAGCTGATCGCTGGGAGTCGGGCGGGCACCAGCGCGCCACTGCGTACGTATCAAGTGCTTCCCGAGGCGAGTCGCCGCACACTCGAAAGCACCACCCCCGATCGCTTCATGATCGAGGGCCGCCTCTTCGAGACCTGGGAAGAGATTCCCGACGAGTACAAGTTGCCGACGGTGTGGTCGGCGGAAGATACCGAGACGATTCTGCTCTTCGATTTCGGTATCGATTGACCCTCGGCTCTGAAATGAATCGGCCGGGTCAAGATGACCCGGCCGCCAACTCTGTCACTGATTCCATCCCCGGAGAATCAGCTGTGCTCGACCACCTCGAGCACCACGCGCTTGGCGCTTACCCGCTCGGTCGACGCGCTCTCGGCTGCACCGAGACCCGTGGTCCGGAGATGAACGTTGAGCGGTGCACCGCGATCGAAAGCGGGCATCCGAGCTACGACCGAGCCGATATCGAAGAGAAAGGCCTTCTCGTGCCCGCCGTGCTCGTGGGCGGCCTCACCGGTCGGGAAGAAACCAAACGTGCCGACATACGCGTCGCTGTCCGAACCGCCCGGGCTGTCCGCAGCACCGACATAAAGCTCCCCAGCCAACGCTTGATTCGGTACGGCAACGCCACCGAGCGTCAACCTCAGACTGTCGAGCGTCCCGGTTTCCAGGCCGCTGGCTTTCTGCTCCAATCGGCTGGCGACGTTCTCGGGCAAGGTCAACGCCACGGCGAGCGTGTCACCGTCCGTGGGCTCGGCGATCGATGCCTCGGCGAAAGCCACAACTGTCGAAGCTTGAGGCACCTGCGCACTCTCGGTCGCCGGTGACGTGTCATACCGGTAGCCCAACGCTGTGGTGTCGAACGTTTGGTCGACCCGGATGCTCTGGGGGACACCTTCACCGTCGACAAAATTATCGACGAACTCGAAGGTGCGCCAGGGCCCGAAATCGCCGTTCGCGTGGTTTTTATTCCACTCCATCCACAAACGATCGACATTACAGTGGTGCAACCAGAAGATCGGATCGAGGGGTGACAGATAGGTTCTCATGTTGCCGCCCACAAGGTTGTGAACGTTGTTGTGCGGCGTACCCTCGAGCTCACCGGTACCACAACTGGCCCGTTGCTCCTTACCATCGAACGACGCACTGCAACACGGTGGATTCCCTGGTGGGTTGCACCCGGGAGTGATGTTCTGCACATAGGCGCTGGCGAAGGTCTGAAAATCATTGATCGCCAAAATGTCCGCAATCACCTGCGGACCAACGAACTGCGGCGGGATTTCCTCGCCGGGTTCGATCGTCCGGGTTGGATCGTTGAGCGCACCCTCGAAAAACGCCGGTGGCAAAGCCGGATGGGTCGTCCAATCCCAATAAGGCAACGCGAAAGTCGGATCACCCGAGTGGAAACGAATGACCTCTTCGAAGTAGTGCAGATAGCCACGATGCCAGGGAAGGAAGAAGGCGTTACCGTGCGGACACCAACTGAGATGGATATTGGCCTGCGCTCGCCAGCTGGTGGGATCACTAGGGTCGAGACCTTGCATCGCCGTAATCGCCGCGCGATAAGCATCGAGCTGCGCCTGCCCTTCCGCGCTCATCACATCGTGCCGCACCACGATGCCCGATGACGAGCCGTTGCTACCGCTCGTGTCGTTGTCCGGCTCGACAACATCATCCTCGGCAACCGGCGCCTTGCCCCCCGGGCAGCCGGCCAATGTCAACGAACCGGCCGCGACGCCGAGACCCCGTAGAAAATCACGTCGTGATGGATGGTCTTTTTTCCACATACTTCCTCCTCGAAAATAGAACGATCGTGCAGCCACGAGCGTGCTGAGTCGGTACCGAGCGCGCTCACGGTGACGGTGGGTTCGAGTGTGTTTGGGGTCAGCTTATGGCAGATCGCTGATTCTGGCAATCAATCCCTTGCACCCGCCCCGAGGCATCAGTACAATACGGCTCCTTTCCGCGACCGCTTCGTGGCCGCGTGAAACCTGCCTGAATGGGGCGGTAGCTCAGCTGGGAGAGCACCACGTTCGCATCGTGGGGGTCGAGGGTTCGAATCCCTTCCGCTCCACCATTCTTCAGATCGATCCGCGAGCCCGCGACAGTAGCCGAGCCTCGACCGGCACCCTCTACTCCACCCGGAATCTCCACCAGGTGAAGCCGTAACGGTCATTGTGGGCATCCTGCACCGGCGTCACCACGCCTAGGTCGCCATCCGCGAGGAAGATCACCGGCACATACTCGCCGGCCGTGTCTCGCGCTTTGGTTTCCACCGTGTCCATCCAGGTCTGAGGCTCGAAACCGTCGGCGCGCACAATCTCCTGAGACGCATCGGCTGTCGTGTCGTCCCTGATGAGAGCCAGATTGACGTAGAGACTGTCCCCGTCCCCCGTGAACCAGGTGGCGGCAAGCTCGCCAGAGCCCCGCGCCACGAGATACGGGAAGAAGGCGGACATCTGATCGTTGGCGATCTCCCTCATCGTCCAGCTCGCGCCACGATCCTCGGAGCGGGCCAGCTCGACGTTGGTGCCCTCACTCCATAGCAAATAGAGCGCGCCGTCCGCGTCCCAGGCCAACGGCTCCACCCAGCGAGGAATCGCGCCGGTGTTTTGGAAAGTCGGATCCCACTCGATCTGACCAGGAAAGTCGTGCAGCACCCATGTGTTTCCCTGATCCACGCTCACGGCCACCTTCTCGAATCCTTCGTCGAATTGACGACCTGAAGCCGACAGAGGCGTGATTCTCACCGCCAGCTCTCCTTGCGGCCCAACCGCCAGGTGACTCGAACCGCCCATGTCGGACACCTCGGCACCCTCGATCCAGCTGAGTCCGCCATCAGTACTCCTGGCGTGGTTCACGCCCTGGCCGTCGTTCCACACCACGTGGGCCGTTCCATCAGGCGCGACGACTACCCACGGGCGGTCATCGCCACGATCCTCGGAAAGAGGTGTCCAAACCCAGCTTTCGCCGACGTCATGGCTCACACCCACCACAATGTGGGTCCCCTCGAACGTGCTGCGATCGAAGCCCATGACGGCGAAGTAGAGCTCGCCGCTGGGGCCGACCGCGAGATCCACGTCGGAGTTCCCCCGCGCACCGTCCTCCGCGGTGCCAACGTCCACAGGAGTCCAGCTGCTTCCGCCGTCGGCGCTTCTCCACAGGTAGGGCGGTTGATTGGGATCGACTCCATGGATCTGCGATCCGAATCCGGAAAGAAAGAGCGTGCCGCTGGGATGCTCGACGACCATCGGCTCCCGCGCCAGCTGCCCGAGTACGTGGACCGGCTCGTCCACCATCTGCAGGCGCACCGTCGGCGCGACATCATTCGTCTCGAGTGACGTCTCGCCGGTACCACATCCGGCCAGCACGAGGCCCATCAACACCAGCAACCAACCGTTCCATTTCATGAGTGACCTCCGATTCCCATTCTGTCGCAGGGCGCCGTTGCGCTCGACCCACCTTAGCCCACACGCGTCCAACACGATATTGAACCACTTGATGGGCACCACGTTCACGATTGCATCATTGTTCTGACCGACGCCGTGCGTGATAGAAGAATCCGTATGGAACGAAACGGCATGATCGAGACGATCCGGGCTCTCGAAGCCGCGTCACGCGTGCTCGACCCAGACGCCGCCGAGCGTGCCCGGTTGCGGGCAGCCTTCGAGCCACTGACCGAGGGATTTCTCGGCCGGGCGCGTACGATGAAGGCATTTGTCGACGAGCCGGAGCGCGCCTTCGAAGTCGACGTGCACCCGATCGCGGCCGAGGGCCGACCGATCGAGAGCATCGTCGAGCTTCTGGAAAACGCCGTCGTCACACCGAGCGCGCAACCCGCGTCGCCAGGTCATGTCGCCTATTTCACCGGTGGTGGGCTCTACCACGGCGCGCTGGCCGATTTCGCAAGCGCGATCACCAACAAATACACCGGCATTTACTTCCCAGGACCCGGCGAGGTTCGGATCGAAAACCAAGTCGTGCGGTGGATCGCCGACCTGGTCGGCTACCCGGCCGAAGCGGGAGGCGCGGTTCTCTCCGGGGGCAGCATCGCCATCTTGACCGCGGTAGTCGCGGCGCGTGAGGCTGCGGGGCTGCGTGCCGCCGACATTCCATCGGCGGTGGTCTACCTCACCGCGCAAACCCATCACGCTCTAGGCAAGGCGCTACGGGTCGCCGGCCTCAGCGAAGCTCAACTCCGCATCATCCCGATCGACGAGCGCTATCGCATGCGACCCGACGCCCTCGCCGAAGCGATCGCCACCGATCGCGCCCAGGGCCTTCGCCCGTGGCTGATCACCGCGACCGCCGGTACCACCGAAGTCGGCGCGGTCGATCCGCTCGCAGCGATCGCCGACATTGCCGAACGAGAACACTGCTGGTTTCACGTCGACGCCGCCTACGGGGGTTTCTTCCTGCTCACCGAACACGGCCGCGCGATGATGCGTGGCATCGAACGATCGGATTCGGTGATTCTCGATCCCCACAAAGGCCTTTTCGCGGCATGGGGCGTGGGTGTGGTGCTCACGCGTGACGCCACCACCCTCACCACCGCCATGCGTGACACCGGCCCCTACCTTCAGGACACCGGTCACGCCGATGTCCTCTCCCCGGCCGACGTCTCACCCGAGCTCACGCGACCGTTCCGCGCCCTGCGTCTGTGGCTCCCGCTCGCCCATCTCGGCACCCGTCCTTTCGTCGCCGCACTCGAAGAGAAACTCGAGCTGGCTCGATACTTCTATACACGCGTCCAAGAGCTCGGCTTCGAAGTCGGTCCCGAGCCCGACCTCGGCGTGATCGTCTTTCGCTGGCCCGCCGATTCCGCTGATGCCGATGACCTTGAAAAAGCGAACGCCATCAACCAACGCCTCCGCGACCAGCTCCTCGCCGACGGCCGGATCTTCCTCTCCACCACCATGCTCGACGGTCGCTTCACCCTGCGCATCGCGCCGCTCTCCTTCCGCACGCACCTCGATACTGTCGATCTCGTTCTCGACGTGCTCGACGAGCTCACCGCGCCGCTACGACGCTGAACGCGCCTGCTCGGGTGTCTCGCCGGTCCAGGCGTGAAAGGCACGGAAGAAGGAGTTCGGATCCTCGAATCCGAGCAGGAAGGAGATCTCGGCCCCGGACATGGTGGAGCTGGTGAGGTAGTGACGCGCGAGCTCTTCGCGGGTGGCGTCGAGCACGGTGCGAAAGCTCTCGCCTTCGTCACGGAGCCGACGCTGCAGGGTGCGGCTGCTGACCGCGAGGGTTTTGGCGACGTCTTGCAAAGACGACGAGCCGCTGGGTAGGAGCTCGAGCAGGGCGGCGTGAACGCGGTCAGAGACGGTGGCGGTTTCGTCGAGCTCGGAGAGACGACGCCTGAGCTCGGGCTCGAAGAACTCCCACATCGCCTCGTTGGCGGTCAGGAATGGGCGAGTGGCGTCGGCCGCCGCAAAAGTAATGGTGAGCCGTGAACCGGTCTCGATTCGCTGCCCGAGAAATTCGGTATACGCGCCGGCGGGCTCGGGTGGCACGGGCGCGGTGAGCTTGAGCGGCCGAATCGGCTCACGGGTCGCCAGTCGAGCGAGCTGAATGAAGAACACGAGTTCGAGACCCGTCAGGGCTTGGGGTGGTTCTTCACTCTTGTCGAGCCATTCGATCGCCAGCGTGGTAACCGACTCGGTTTCATCGACCTCGAGCCGCATCGGACAGATCAACGCCTTGTAGCGGCTCAGGCGATGTAGAGCAATGTTGAGATTCGGGCTACACAACGCGGCGAAAATCGGCGCGTCGAAGGCTTCGACCGAGATCGAGGCTCCGATCCGAATCGCGATCGTCGGATCGTCCGCCTCCTGCTCGATCGCCCGCCAAAAACGAAAATACTCCGGGGTCGACAGCGTCGCGCCCGGTCGCGACAGCAGATCGTCGGGAAGATCGGCCCGCCTGAGAACATTGGCCGGATGAAGCCCGACGTCTCGACACATGAGACGCCAGCCTGGGTGAATGACAAATGAATTCGATCGCATCGCATCTCGCTCCTTGCTTTACGGTACAAGGGTACCGAGCCAGAAACGCCACGCAACTAGCAAAACGCGCCAAGTTGACCGTCGGCTCGCTGTACGATCGACGACATGACCGAGCTCCGCATCCTCTTTGTCGTTGTCCTCCTTCTCGCCACCGGCTGCGCCGCGCCACCTCCCGCCGATGAGGCCAGTCCCGCCAGTCAAGACGTCGTTGGCGACGCCGAACCAGCGTTTCCACTCGCCGAGCCGACGTACACATCCAAGCGGCCACGTGATCTCTCACCGCTCGTCGACGCACTCGACGCGCTCGGTGCGACGCGGCTGAGCGAGCTGGAGAGCCGGCTCGCCACGGCGACCATCCCCGAGATCCAAGCGGCCATGGACGCTGGCGCGCTGAGCAGTGAAGAGCTGGTGCTGCACTACGTCGATCGCATCAAACGCTACGACGTCGACAAGCTCAACGCGGTGCTCGAGCTCAACCCCGAGGCTCTCGAAATCGCCCGCGCACGCGATGCCGAACGTGCCGACGGAACCCGTGGACCGCTCCACGGTATTCCGGTTCTGCTCAAGGACAACATCGCCACGTCCGATCGCATGCATACCGCGGCGGGTGCATTGGCTTTGCGTGATTGGCGACCGGCTCGCGACGCCTTCTTAGTGACCCAGCTCCGCGCGGCCGGCGCGGTGATCCTCGGCAAAGCGAATCTCTCGGAGTGGGCCAATTACCTCGATCCGGATCTTCCCAATGGCTTTAGCGCGCTCGGTGGCCAGACGCGTCATCCGCACGGTGCGTTCGATCCGCTCGGATCGAGCTCGGGCTCGGCGGTGGCGGTGGCGGCTCGGCTCGCCACGGTGAGCGTCGGCACCGAGACGCAAGGCTCGATCATCCGTCCGGCGGAGGTCAACGGCATCGTCGGTCTCAAGACGAGCATGGGCGCGTGGAGCCGCGACATGATCGTGCCGCTGGTCGAGTGGATGGACGTGCCTGGACCGATGGGACGGACGGTGACCGATGTCGCGTTCTTGTTCGCAGCCGGCATGGGCGTCGACGCGAACGACCCGGTCACCGACGCCGCTGAGGAGTTGGACGGTCTCGACGTTTCCCAGCTGCTCGACCGCGAGGCGGCACGTCAGCGTCGAGTCGGTGTGGTGACCTACGGCGAAGCGTTTTTCGCCGCCTTGGCCGAGGACGCTCCGGCCCCGCCGGAAGGCCTGGACGAAGACGAGCTGGCGAGTTACCGCCGCTGGCAGTCCTATTACGAAGCCTACGATCGCCAGGCGCGCCAGGCACTCGAGGTCTTGCGCGAGCTGCAGATCGACACGGTCGCGATCGACTGGCGTGAGCGTCCGCAAAGCCCGAATCCGAGCGCCGCGCTCCGGGTCGGTTTTCGCGCCGCGCTCGATCCGTTTCTCGCCCGGGTCGACGCTCCCTTCGACTCGATGGCGGCGATCGTTGCGTACAACAACGAAGATCCCGCCAACCGCATCCCCTTCGGTCAGGACTTTCTCGCCGCTTCGGCCGAGGCCGATCTCGACGACCCGGACTACGCCAAGGCGCGTGAGGAGAACCCCCGGATCGCCCGCGAGCATCTCGATCGGCTCTTCGACACCTACGATATCGACGTGCTGATCGCCGGCAGCCAGGTCTACGCCGCCGCCGGTTATCCCGCGCTCGCCGTGCCGAGCGGCCTAGCCGATGACGGCGAGCCACGGGGGCTGGTGATGATCGGTCGTTTTCTCGGTGAGCCGGATTTGCTCGCCGTCGGCTATGCCTATGAACAGGCGACCCGGGCACGGGTCGAGCCCGATCTCGACGCGGTCACCGCGAGCTTCCCGTGACGTCGCTGTCCCGGATCGCCGCGATGCGATCGTTCGCCGCGCGACTGAAGAAGCCGAAGCCGAGCCGAAGAAACACGTTGAGCTTGTTGACGCCGCGACCGGAAGCATAGAAGGCGCCGACGTCGGCGAACACGCCGTGGTCGTTTCGACCCAGAGCAGGCCACGCACCGTTGTCGACGAATTGCGAAAACGCGTCACTCGCGCCGTCCCAAATCGACACGCCGTCACGATGGGCGCCGTAGCCGATCACTCGACCCTCCGCCACCAGCCGGGTACGTGCCGCGTCGGCGAGCGGGCGATCGAGAATGTAGCTGTCGACCCGTAGCCAGCGACCGTCGAGCCACACCTCGGAGTAGGAGTGATCGACATAGGGCGTACCCGGATTGACCAGCCCGTCCAAGATGCGCGTGTCGATATCGACGAAACGCTGGCGCGCCGGAATCCCCGCCGCGCGCAACAAGGCGAGAAAGAGCGTCGATTTGGTGTTGCAAAAGCCGATTCCGGCACGCAGCACGTCGGAAGCTTTTTGATCGTAAAAGGCCGGCGCCCAGCCGAATCGAATCTCGTCGCGCACGAAATCGTGCAGCCGCACGGCGCGTTCTCGATCGTCTCGAGCATCGGCCGTCACCGCCTCGACCACCGCGACGATCGACAGATGATCGCTGTCGATGTAGGGCGTCGACGCGAGGTCGGCGGCGCTCGGCGACGTCATGTCCGCCATCGTTCCTGAGGCTCCGCTCACAAAGATTGCAACCATCACCACCACCGGCAGTATCCAAGAAGGACCAACCACGGGAGGCCTTCCATGCTCAAGCGACTCGGGATCGTTGTCGTCCACCTTCTTTTCTTTACCCTTCTCGTCGGCCCACTGCTCGCCGACGGCCGTGTGCCCGGCGACACGTGGATGTCATACGTCGATCCGGCCGAGGCTGGATTCGACGCCGACAAACTCGCCGCCGCGAAGACCACCTGGGAGAGCCTGCCGTCGGCCGCCTTCATGGTGATCGCCGATGGCGCGGTGGTCGCGGCATGGGGCGACACCAATCGCCGCTTCATGTGTCATTCGGTCCGCAAAAGCTTCTTGTCGGGGCTCTACGGCATCTATTGGGACCGTGGCGAGATCGATCTCAACAAAACTCTCTTCGATCTCGGGATCGACGACACCCCCGATCCGCTGCTCGACAACGAACGTCAGGCCCGCATCCTCGATCTCCTCAAAGCGCGCTCGGGCATCTTCCACCCCGCCGCCTACGCCGGTCGCACCGACTCGGCGGCGCGAGGCAGCAAGGGCGCCGGTCGCTACTTCGCCTACAACAATTGGGATTTCAACACCCTGGCGACGATCCTGATCGAAGAAACCGGCGACGACGTCTTCGAGGCTTTCGACGAGCATTTTGGCCAGCCGCTCGACATGGAAGATTGGCGGGTCAGCGACGGCTACTACCACCTCGAACGCGACAAATCCCGCTATCCAGCCTACCCCTTCCGAATGTCGGCCCGCGACGCGGCGCGCTTCGGACTGCTCTTCGCCCGCGAAGGCATGTGGGGTGACGAGCAAGTCCTGTCCAAACATTGGGTGCGTCGGAGCGCGGCCATGTACTCGATCGACAACGAGTCGATCGGCTACGGCTTCATGTGGTGGGTCTACCGCGAGCCGCGATTCGCACAATACGACATGTACTCCGCCCTCGGCGTCGGCAATCAGATGATCGCCGTGCTGCCGGCGATCGACCTGGTGATCATCAACCGCGCCAACACCTTCGACGGCCAAAGCACCCCGTCCGCCGCCCTCTACGACCTGGTCGAAGCGATCCTCGAGGCGCGTACCGGTGCGCCGAGCGCCAACGCCGCCCTCGAGCCGCTCGCCGACACGCCCCGACCGAACATCACCACGACGCCCACCGAGCAGCTGCTCGAATACGCCGGTCGCTGGCCCTATCCGCCCGAGCCGCTCGGTCTCGACGCCAGCACCTGGGTCGACATCGAAGTGGGCGACGGACATCTCATCGCGCACGCGCCTCAAGACGGCACCTTCGCGCACTACCTGCAGGCCGACGGCTCCTTTCACGAAGAAGACAGCCACGGCCGCTACCTACCCGTCCGTGACGCCGACGGCGTCTTCGCCGGCATCGCCAGTCCCGCCACCATCGCCAATGCCGCGCTCGCCGCCCACGCCGACGGCAACGCCACCCGGGGCGACGAGCTCATGAGCCAGATCGCCGAGGCCGACAGCCTGGGGATCCGCGTCAACCGCGTCCTCATCACCCTGCTCCGAGGTGATCCCGACACCGCCGACGCCGAGCTCCGTGCCCTCACCGAGAACACGAACCCACGCCGTATCGAAGGACGCGTCAACGCCACCGGCTATCGCATCTTGCAAACCGGCAAAAACGAAGTCGCACGCGACGTCTTCGCGCTCAACACCCGTGTCTTTCCCGACTCCGCCAACGTCTGGGATAGCCTCGCCGAATCACAGATGGCCCTGGGTGCGTACGAAGCCTCGATCGCCAACTACCAGAAAACCCTCGAGCTCGAACCCGACAACCCCAACGCCGTCAAGATGATCGAGACCATGAAGGCCAAGATGGCCGAGCAGTGAAGCCCGGCCACTCAACGACGACACGAGTGGACGTATAAACTCGACGAGATGAACCATACCGAGCTCACCGAGCTGATCGCCAACGGAGAAAACTCCGGCGTGGAGCTCAAGCGCGACGATGTCGCCCCGGCCAAACTCGCCAAGGAAATGGCTGCCTTGCTCAACCTGGAAGGCGGCCACATCCTGCTCGGTGTCGAAGAAGACGGCACGGTCTCGGGCCTGACTCGAAGCCCGAAACAAGCCGAAGAGTGGGTCATGGAGGTCGCTCGCACCCACGTTCGACCGGCGATCATTCCTTTTTGGCAGACGATCACCTGGGACGATGCGACCACCGTCGGGGTCGTGTCCCTACCTGTCGATGCGCCCGACAAGCCATACAAAGCAAAACGAGGCTCGGCTTGGGTCTCGCAGATACGCGTCGGCACGACCTCGCGCGACGCCACGGATGAAGAGGAAGCCCGGCTCTACATGCGGTCGGGCCGACTGCAATACGACCGACGTCCGATTCCGGGCGCGCGCTTCGACGATCTCGATCTACGTCGTCTGACCAACTACTTTCGCGACGTTCGCCAGCAATTCACCCCCGAGCCAGTCGACCTCCAGGCGTGGCAACGTCTGCTCGTCAACACCGAGCTCATGGTCGAAGATCGAGGTCTCGTCATACCAAGCGTAGCGGGTCTGCTCCTATTCGGTCAGCGCCCGAATCGATACTTGCCCCAAGCCGGTATCAGCGCGGCGGCGTACCGTGGCACCCACAAAGACTACGACGCCCCGGCCCGCGCCACCTTGCGTGGCCCGTTGGTGTCGCTGCTATTTCCACCGACTTCTGGCGATGCCCGTCTCCCCGCGACCCGGTTCTCCGACTACCGCTCGATCGTCGAAACCGGTGTCATCGAACAAGCCCTCGACTTCGTGCGTCGCAACACCGAGCTCGACGCTCACATCGACGACGGCGGCAGACGTCAGGAACGTTGGGACTACCCGCTCGAAGCGGTACGCGAAGCGATCGTCAACGCGGTCGCGCACCGTGACTACACCATTACCGTCATCGACATCGAGCTGTCGATCTATACCGACCGCCTCGAGATCGTCTCACCCGGTCGTCTACCCAACACCGTCACCGTCGACAAAATGCGCGCCGGCTACCGCGCGTCGCGCAACGAGCTGATCAAAGAAGTCCTGCGTGACTATCGCTATATCGAAGCCACCGGGCTCGGTGTTCCGCGCAAGATCATCGCCGGTATGCAGACGCACAACGGCACCGAACCCGACCTGATCGAAGACGAGGATCGCTTCATCGTACGGTTGTGGAAAGCCGCCAGCGAAAAGCCTGGCTAGTTCCAGACGCCGATCCGATGCAGGACTTTCATTTCCAACCCTTCGAACCGGATCCGCCGCTCGACCTCGTGCTGACGCAGACGTTCTACGCGCGAGGTCGAATTCCCTATCGCTCGGACAAGATCTTGCCCACCGGGTTGATTCCGGTGCTGTTCAATTTGGGCAACCCGCATCGTCTGGGCAAGGCGGCCGATCCGGAGAGCAATCCGAGCTTTGCGCATGGTTGGGTCGATGGCTTTCAGACCACCCCGACCTACCACACGCCCACTGACGGCACGCATGTCATCGGTCTTCTCTTCGAACCGGTCGGCTTTCACGCGCTTTTCGACGTCGATATGGCGACGCTGCGCGATCGGACGGTGGACGCGCGCGAGATCATGCCCGCAGCGTTCGTGACGGCGATCGAGAACCACTACGAGCAAGCGGGCGACGACGTCACGCATCGCACATTCCACGAGCTGGTGCGTGGCTGGCCGCGTCAGTCGTTACCGGATTGGCTGTGGGCGCTCTATCGCGAGATTCGCGACCGGCGTGGCGATGTCGTATTGAAAGACCGCTACACGAGCATCGACCGCAGCCCGCGTCAGATCACCGCGCGCTTCAAACGCGCCATCGGGGTGACGCCCAAAAAGCTGTGTCGCATTCATCGGCTGCTCGCGCTGCTCGAAGCGGTCGATCCCGCCGGCCCGGTGAATTGGACCGAGCTCGCCCACAGCTTCGATTTCCACGATCAGGCGCATTTCAATCACGAGTTCCGCGCCCTTTCGGGTCTCTACCCGTCCGAATACCTAAGCCAGCGACGTGGCGAATATCCCGATCTGGAACAAGGCGAGCACGTGGTGTTCGCGCCCCAGAATTAGCACTTCCCTTTTCTACAAGCGCCCAATAGGCGCGCATCGCTACGCTCTTCTCAGCTCGCGAGACAACGAGTTCTCGCCCGGAATCAACGAGACTGACGAGGAGACCGACATGCGTTTTCGTACCGAAACCCACATCGCCAGCACCCCCGAAACCGTATGGCGTCATCTCACCGTTCCCGAGCTCATGGAGCGATGGATGGCCGGTGCCGAGCTTCTCCGCACCAAGGACGGTGGCGCGCTCCACGACGGCACCGAGCTGCTCTTCATCACCCGCAACAACGAGCAACGCTCCCGGGTCGTCAGCTTCGAACCCAGGACGCTGCTCGGCATCCGCTCCACTCAGGGCCCCTTCACCGCGACGTATCACTATCGCCTCACCCCGAACGGCACGGGCGTCCATCTCGCCCTCGAAGCCGAATGCACCGCGAGCGGGCTCGCCCGTTTCGCCATGCCGGTGATCGGGTTGCTGATCAAGATGAGTGACGGCGGTCAGCCCAAGGCGATCAAGGAGCAGGTAGAGAGTGACGGCGACTGATGACTCTCGGCAAACCTTCGCGTTCGAAGCGCTCGGCGACCCGTGAAGGAGGGAGCGTGCTGTCGAAGGTCGAGCGCCAGATCTCGTGACGCCACGCCACGTCATGCACCGCGACTTCGACCTTTCCGGGATGTGGGGTGACGGTGAGACGCGCGCCGGAGGTGACCAGCTGGCCGGTGAGCACGCGTACCCGTGGCTCGGCACGCAGCATGGCGTCGAGCGCCGCCGCCACCTCGGCGACGTGCGCGTCGTCGGTGAGATCAGGATGCATCTCACCGACCTCCAAAACGACGATCCGCGGCTCGGCGACGGTGACGGGTAGCTCGTGAAGACAATAGCCGGCCAAAACCGCGATCCCGGAGGCCGCGAGCAGAATCAGCGCGGCCAAGCGGTACCAGGAGGGACGACGCGGCGGGTCGTCAAGAGACGGGTCGGTGACGGGTAGGTCCGTGACATGAGAATCGGCGCGGCTCATAGTTCATGATTCGTTCGATCACGATCGGAGGATCCATGGAACTCGCAGGTCGCCTGAACTCGTAGGTCGCCTGAACTCGCAACTCACCCTTGCGTAGGCATTCCTATGCGAGCCACGTTCACCTCCCGCCACTCATTGTGTTTCGTAATCCTGCTCTTCGCATGTGTCTCGATCGCCCATGCGACAGACCCCGGTGCCGAAGCGTCGCGTCTGCTCGCCGCCGCGCTCGCCGAGGATCGTGGCCCGGGCGCGATGGCGGCAGTCGTGCGGGATGGCGAGGTGATCTGGAGCGATGCGGTGGGTTGGGCGGATCTGGAAGCGAAGGTCGCGCTTACGCCGGATAGCCTGCTACGCACGGGAAGCGTCGCCAAGCCGCTCACCGCCGCGCTGGTCGCTCGACTCGTCGCAGCCGGCAAGCTCGATATCGATGCGCCGGTCCAGAAACGAGTCGTCGAGCTGCCACACGAGGCGATCACGGCACGGCATCTCGGCACGCATACGAGCGGCATCCGCCATTACGATTTCACCAACTACGACGAGGCGAACAACACTCGCTTTCACACCTCGCTCGACGAAGCCCTCGCCACCTTTCTCGACGATCCGCTGCTCACCGCGCCGGGCCAGGCGTTTCACTACAGCAGCTTTGGCTACAACCTGCTCGGCGTCGTCGCGGCACGTGCCGCCGAGGGCTCCTATGCCGGCGCGCTCGCCACGTGGCTCACCGAGCCGCTCGGACTCGACGGGATTCGCATCGATCATCCTCTCGACATCGTGCCGCGACGTGGGCGCTTCTACACCATCAAGCCCGACGGCACGGTGATCAACACCATCTGGCGTGACAGCTCGGACTACTACCCGTCGGGAGGCTTGCTCGCCACCGCCGAAGATCTGGCGCGTTTTACCTGGGCGTGCTTTCGCGGACCGCTTCTCGACGGGGCGCCTCGACAGCTCTTCACCACCCCCGGAGCCATGGCCGACGGCGACGACAGCCCCTACTCGTTTGGCTGGCAGGTCGAACGTGACGACGACGGAGCCATCATCGCCTACCAGCACGGCGGCGAGACCAACGGTGCCGCCGCGATTGTTCGATTCGATCCAGCCACGGGCATCGCGGTGGCCGGTCTGGCGAACTACAACTTTTGGTACGACGGTGAGCCGGCCTTCTACGCCACGGTCAGCGAACGAATCCCGGCGCTTTTCGCCGCGGACCACGCCGCCAAAGAGTGAGCATTTTCTCTTCGGAAAAGACATATTGCTTCTGCTATACTCATACCGCTTTGGACGATACGACCTTGACCGACGACCCTCCTGAACCGACCCACGCGTCTCTCTCGGACGCGCGCCGCCCCAGGCGATGAACGAGCTCCCTCCAAGTAGCGTTGGTAGCGCCGTCTGGCTTTTGCTGTGCATGCTGATCGCGGCTGGCGCAATCTTCGCGGCCGCCGAGCATGTGTTGCTCCGGCTCCGACGGCGCCAGGGCTTGCCGCCACGTTTTCGTGGCGTGTTGCGACATCGCATCGGCGCGCGGGTGATGGCGACGCTCGAGCCTCATTTGGCGGCGTCGCGGCTCGGCTTTGTTCTCACCACGCTGGCGCTCGGCTGGCTCGGCATGCCGTGGCTCGGCCAGCTCGCCACCGCGTGGCTACCCGAAGGCGTGGCACGCGGCGCGGCCTTGATGCTCGCCTTCGCATTGCTCGCCGGTCTTCACCTCGCGTTCGCCCAGGCGGTGCGACGCGGACTCGCCCATCGATCGTTGGAATCGCCCCCGCTCGTCGTGCTCGGTGTGCTCCACGCTTTCTACCTGCTGAGCGCGCCGCTGATCGGCGTGCTCAACCATGGCGCCCGGCTGCTCTGCCGGCTCACCGGCGCCAGTGCCGCCACCGCGCCGGTCGACGAGCAGGAGCTACGCGCTCTGCTCACCAGCGGCGACGATCTTCCCGACGACCAGCGCACCCTGCTCGACAACGTCTTCAAGCTCTCGCATCGCAACGCTCGTCAGGCGATGGTGCCCCGCGCCGACGTGCTCTATCTCAATACCGAAGCGAGTATCGAAGACAGTCTGGAGCGCGCGCGCGCCGCCCGACACACGCGGCTGCCCTTGTGCAATGGCGATCTCGATCAGGTGGTGGGCGTGGTGCACGTCAAAGACCTCTTCGCCGCCGAAACGCCACCCGCGTCGCTCTTGGAACTGGTCCAGCCGATCCTCTTCGTCCCCGAATCACTGAACCTCGCTCGCCTGCTCGGACGGATGCGTGACGAGCGCCAGTACTTTGCCGCCGTGGTCGACGAGTACGGCGGCGTACGCGGCATCGTGACGATCGAGAACATCATGGAACAGCTCGTCGGCGGTGAGATCGACGATCAGGCACCCGCTCCGACGCCCTTGCTCGTTCCCGAAGGCACCGGTTATCGCGTCGCCGGCACCACCTCGCTCGCCGATCTCGCCACCCTTCTCGACACCACGCTCGACACCACCAGCGCCGACACCATCGGTGGCATCGTGCTCCAGCGGCTCGGCCGGATTCCCGAAGTCGGCGACAGCGTCGAAATCGGCAACCTTTATGCCGAGGTCACCGCGGTCGCCAATCACCGTGTCGAGGCGATCCACCTCGAAGTCGCCATGGAAGCGGCGTAGCCACCGGCTGCCCCTTGGCGCGATTACGTTTCAGTCTGTGTTGGATGAGGCGGGTCGACCGATCGTGACGATCAGCTTGTCGGGATCGATCCAGCGTCGCGCTACGGTTTCGACCGCCTGACGGTCGATCGCTTCAATGGCTT